>CAZJXH010000324.1:0-3607 GCA_964549475.1 uncultured Oscillospiraceae bacterium | reverse complement strand
CAGTGGAACATGGTCATTGCTTGGCTTGGAACTTGAAAACCCGGTCATCAATGATTCAACTTATCAATTGAATTTTACCAATGAGGGCGGATATGGCAGAACAGCAAGATTGCTCAAGAACATCATGGGCCTTTGGATCTATCAGGAATGCAAAAGGACCTGGGACAAGGAAGGAGAGAACTGTAGCTTTGATCGGCTGGAAGCAGAAGGCATGGGATCGAAGCCGTTTGAAGCATTGATTGATCCGGATGACGAACCGTTTCTCGCCCCCGGAAACATGCCGGACAAAATCAGGGATTTTTGCCGCAGGACAGGACAGACGGTTCCGGAAACCAAGGGCGCAATTGTTCGCTGCATCATGGAGAGCCTGGCGCTCAAGTATCGCATGACGCTGGATTCGCTGGAAGAGATTGCCGGGTTCAGAATCCCTGTCATGCACATAGTGGGCGGAGGCTGCAAGAATGTGATGCTGTGCCAGTTTACCGCGAACGCAATCGGAAGACCTGTCATCGCAGGACCGATTGAAGCAACCGCCATCGGAAATCTGATATGCCAGATGATCGCCCTTGGCGAGATAGCAAGCTTAAAAGAAGCGAGAATCCTGGTGAAGAAATCCTTCCCTACAACAGAATATCTTCCCGGCGATACAAAAAGCTGGAACGATGCTTATTTGAAATTTAAACAGATCGGTACGGATTATAGAATGAAAGGAGTCTGATAAAAATGGAAGGTGCAAAAACATGGTATGTCTCCGATGGATTTTACCCTACTATCAGCAATGGCAGCTTTCCCAGCCATGAGGCCATATGTGTACTAAATGCAGGTGACCGGGATGCGAATATAGAAATCACCCTGTATTTCGAAAAGGACGAAAAAATTGGCGGCTTTCTAGCGGTATGCAAAGCAGAAAGAACAAACCACATTCGAATGGATCAGTTAAAAAACAGGAACGGAAATGGCGTTCCGCCAGGCGTTCCGTATGCAATGATGATCAGAAGCGATACGGAGATTATTGTTCAGTACAGCAGGATGGATACGTCACAGGCTGAAATGGCATTGATGACCACAATGGGATATCCTGTCAAATAAAAAATTTAATCGGGAGGTCGGGCAATGTATATGTTTGATAAAAATGAAGTGATGCAGAGCTATGAGAACGCGAAAAAGATTTATGCGGCGTATGGAGTGAACACGGACAATGTAATCGCACAGTTGGATAAAGTAGCGATTTCATTGCATTGCTGGCAGGGCGATGACGTAACAGGATTTGAAACCGGTGTGGATGGACTGACCGGCGGAGGGATCCTTGCAACAGGAAATTACAGAGGCAAGGCGAGGAACGGACAGGAACTCCGACAGGATATGGACAAGGCCTTCAGCCTCATACCGGGCAGACACCGGGTCAACCTGCATGCGATCTATGCAGAGACAGACGGGAAAATTGTCGACCGGGACGAGCAATCAATCGAGTACTTCGGCAAATGGATCGATTGGGCGGCCGCAAACGGAATCGGGATTGATTTCAATCCATCGTTCTTCTCTCATAAAATGGCTGAAACAGGATTCACATTGGCAAGCAAGGAAAAAGGAATCCGGGATTTCTGGGTGCGTCATGCCAAAAACAGCCGTAAAATTGCGAATGGCATAGGGAAAGCACTGGGGTCGCCCTGTGTGAATAATTTCTGGATTCCGGACGGATCCAAGGACTTAACCGTCCATCGGATGGAACATCGGAAAATATTAAACGAATCCCTGGATGAGATATTCTCAACAAAATATGACAAGAGCTGCTTGAAAGACGCAGTCGAGAGCAAACTGTTCGGGATCGGTTCGGAAGCCTATGTTGTCGGCTCTCACGAGTTTTATATGGGATATGCCATGAAAAAGGATGTGATGGTATGCCTTGATGCAGGGCATTTCCATCCGACAGAGGTTATTTCGGACAAAATTTCATCCATTCTGACATTCTCGGATGAACTGCTGCTGCATGTCAGCAGAGGGGTACGCTGGGACAGCGACCATGTGGTGATCATGAACGATGAGCTGCTGGCGATCGCACAGGAAATAAGGCGGTGCGAGGCATTTGACCGGGTTCACATCGCACTGGATTTCTTTGATGCAAGCATCAACCGGATTTCGGCCTGGGTTATCGGAGCAAGGGCTACCCAAAAAGCAATTCTGGCAGCCATGCTGGAACCTGCAGCCTTGTTGACGGACGCAGAAAACAAGGGGAATTTCGGGGACCGTCTTGCCTTGATGGAGGAATTCAAAGCACTTCCGATAAGTGCGGTATGGAACAAGTACTGCCTGGACAAGAATGTTCCGATTGGTACAGAATGGATCGGGAATGTAAAAAAGTATGAAGAGAACACTTTATTTAAAAGAATATGAATCAAGACACCATTATAGAGAATAGGAATCGGGATGCTGTTTTGAAGAATTATACAAGGAGATAAGAAAATGGATGACAAGACGCTAAAGGAACTGGAAAAAATATCCCAGGCGGTAGGGAACTCCCCCGACCTGGTCCAGGGGGGCGGAGGGAACACCTCTGTAAAATTGGACGATCGGCTCATGGCGGTGAAAGCCTCGGGATACCAGCTCAAACAGATTACCCCAAGCGAAGGGTTTGTTGTAGTGAATTATGAGAATATCAAAGATTACTATAAAAATGTGGATCTTGCTTCAGGAGCTGATTTTGAGAAGGAAGGCATCGACTTTGTCATGAAAAACATTGTCGAAATGGAAGGCATTAAAAAAGTAAGACCTTCCGTGGAAGCCGGATTTCATTCTTTGCTGAAAAAGTATGTCATCCATACCCATTCGGTATACGCCAATATTCTTTGCTGCGCAAAAGAAGGCCAGGAACTGGTCGAACGGATTTTTGCCGGAAAACCTTATGCGTGCATATGGATCCCCTATGTCAACCCCGGCTTCAGCCTGACATTGAAAATGAAGGGCAGTATTGACGCCTGCATTGAAAAGGGGGGGCGATTTCCGAAAGTGATCTTCATGGAAAACCATGGACTGATCATCAGCTCCGATGACTGCGACGATTGCATTGCACTTGATAAAGAAGTGAACAGCCTGATAAAGGCGCATTTGAATATCCGCGGCAGCTATCCGGAGATCCTCCTGGAAAAAGCCGGAGAAAATGTATTTATCAGCAAAACACCTTATCTGACTTCGTTTTTTAGCGACAACAGCATCCAGGGAAACTACTTTGAGGACAACATCCTTTATCCGGACCAGCTTGTTTATCTGAACAACAGCATATCTTTGGGGGGAGAACCCAACAAACTCCATGTGGATCTGGAAACCGGCGAGAGAATTTACAAGACCGGCTGCAACGAAGCAATGACCATCGAGGAAACACTCCTGGGAGCTGTTTATGTAATCCGAAAAGAGAAGGAATGCAATCTTACATTGAGAACGATGCCGAAAGAAGGCATCTATTTCATCAAGAACTGGGAAAGCGAGAAATACAGAAAAGGCGTGGCAGGCGGGAAATAAAAGATAAGCGGAATTTGTGTGAAGCATGAGCGAAACATAGTGCAATATGGGGACGGTTCTTGTGTTGCATTTTATTCTGCAATATGGGGACGGT
>CAZJXH010000323.1:0-3613 GCA_964549475.1 uncultured Oscillospiraceae bacterium | reverse complement strand
CTTGGGGCAGCGCCCCAATCACTAAAAATCCTTTTTTATGAATCAAAAGATAATGAAATCGTATCCTCATGCAACTCGTTCCGCAGAACATATTGAACCTGATAAGCCCTTTCCGTTTTCTCGACGGAGAGGACTTTTTTGTCGTGGGAACGGGTGGGCCGATGGGCAATGGCGAGACGGTACTGATTGAGCGCGTCTGCGCTGTAAGAGCCGATACTGTCGGAATTGGAGATGAGACCTCCAAAAATAATACATGTTTTAAACAATGCTTCTTGCTCAAGCGTACTAAGATTGTTTTTGAATTTTCGCAGCGAAAAGCTTCCCGGATCGCAGGAGAAGGCTCTGCCTTCAAGCTGTCTGCGGGCGATCGTGCTTTTTATCGCGCCCAGAGTAGATTCGCGCTCTCTTGCATTTTTCCCGACAAGAAACGAATTGGGTCCGTCCCAGCCGGAGGAAAGATCGGGGGCGACAGAGCAATATTCAAAAAGCCCCATTGCACTTCCGAGCGGGACGCCGCATGCAATAACCGGAACCGGCCCGGAAAATTCGCGCAGCATCTCAAGCGCATGGCGCATGGCCTGCGCCCTTGTCCGTTTCACATAAGAACCGCTATGCAATCCGGCCGTATAAAGGAAATCAAATTTGAGAAGCTCAATCCCCCAGTCTTCAATCACTGTTTTTATGCAGCGTTTGATATAGCTGACGGATTGCGGATTGTAGAGGTCGATAAGATAGAAATCCCCGCCCCGGTCGAAATTCTTGCCGATTTTAAGAAGATGACCTTTTTTATCCTTTGCGATCAGTTCTGGACGCTCCATGAACAGCTGCGATTTTCTGGAACAAATAAAGGGGCAGAAGGTGAGGCCGGCTTTGTATTTTGCGGATTTGACCGCCCTGACCACCCGCGGCAATCCGCCGGGGAAATGATCGGAGGGCATCATCCAATCTCCGACCTGGGCTTCGTATCCCTGTCCGATGATAAAATAGTCCAAAGGAATTTCGCGGACCTTGTATTCTTTCAGGATGGAAAGCAGCTGATTCTCCCCGACCTGGTCAAACAGAGAATACCAGCTGTCCCAGACCAGCGCAGGCGTGCTTCGATTGAATAAGCCCTTGTCCTTGTTAACCTGATAAAAAAGATCGAAATATCGATTGAAACAATCCTCTTCCCGACCGGTTGTCATGAAAAAATCAAGAATCTTGACAGGGGGAATCTCCGCTCCTGAAGTCCGCGGGACGGGGGGTAAAGTGAGCCCTTCGCAATCTTTTTCGACAAAGACACAGGAGCCGGACTTTTTATGATCGAAATTCAGTTGGAAACGGGTATAGGCGAGCGATTCATCCAGGGAAGCCAACAAGGTGAATCCGATCGGCGCATTGAAATAGGTATAGGACCAGCTGTGGGCAAGCCCTTTTTTATACGATGAAAAAAGATAGTCCCCGGAATATTTCAACATGTGAGACTGATAGACGGGGGGGATCGGGAGCCCTTTTCTTACATTGGTCATTTCGGAACGGCTCCAGGATTGATATCCATTGCAAAAAACCTGCGTTTTTTCTGGCAGCAGAATCGTTGTTTCCATAAGACAAGACTGGACTTCGATTTGAAGCCCGGTGTCGTTTTCGATGAATACCTGAATACGAAGCCCGCCGTTTTCGGAAGCCAGTACGCTGTATGCGGACAGCTCGTTTTCGGTCTTTCGCGGTAGCATGCCGATGCTGACTGGAAGTGTCTTTTCCACACCGTTCCATTTACACTGGACTGTACCTGAACGCACCATATAATCGTAAACTTGTGTCTGTTGTATCATAAAACACTCCCGAATCTATTATACACTAAAAATTTGAATTTTAGACAGATGAAATTTGTAAAAGAAGGGCGAAATCATTCAGAATCATCCGGTTTTATCTTGTGTAACCATGGTTACTACAACAGAAATCCTTTTCCGTTATGATTTGGATTGTATCAGAATTAGAGAAAAATAAATGGAGGAAAATCATATGGAACATACAATCACTGCAGCAAATTTCAACGAAAAAGTCATGAAATCCGACAAACCGGTTTTGCTTGATTTTTGGGCGTCATGGTGCGGCCCTTGCAGAATGGTTGCGCCAACAATCGAAAAACTGGCCGGAGAATTTGAAGGAAGGGCTATTATCGGCAAAGTGAATGTCGATGAAGAGCAAGCGTTGGCAGAGCAATTCAAAGTCATGAGCATTCCAAGCATTTTCATTCTGAAAGGCGGGGAAGTCGTAGAGAAAATGGTCGGTGCAAGATCCGCCGAGGAATTGAAGGGACTGCTGGAGAAGCACCTGTAAGAATACAAAAGGAATCGGATAAAAGAAAAAACAGATAAACAATAAGAGACTGCTGCAAAATGAGATGGACACGGATCTCTTTTGTGGCGGCCTTTTTAGTTTAATATAAATTCAACATTTATCACCATCCGCAGATTTTTGCCCGCCGGATTGAACCGAAAAGGAGCTCGCGGACAACCGGATTGTCTTTCTCCATCGCATCGAGCATTTCCTTGATGCGGGCCCGGTTCGTGGTTCCGGTCGCGGGGCACGGGCTTTTGACGATTTTCAGATCGTACTCCCGGCAGTAATCCATGACCTGGGTCTCTTTGATGTAAATAAGCGGACGGATGACATAGATGTTTTTGCGCGAAAGCCAAGTGACCGGTTGAAAACAGTGAAACCGTCCTTCGAAGAAAAGACTCATGGCCATGGTTTCCACCGCATCATCCCGATGGTGGCCCAATGCCACTTTATTGCATCCAAGAGAGATCGCCTTGTTGTTCAACGCTCCACGGCGCAGATTCGCACAAAGGGAGCAGGGGCTTTCCTCTTTCCGGATATTGAAGACAATATCTCCAATCCGCGTTTCCTCCAGATAGAAGGGGACCTCCAATTCGTCGCAAAGCGCATGGACGGAACGAAAATCGGTTTTCTCCAAGCCAAGGCCCAGCGTGATGGCGGCCAGATCGAATTTCACAGGAGAATAGGGCCTGATCCGGGCAAGAGAGTGAAGCAATGCAAGGCTGTCTTTGCCTCCCGAAACACCGATGGCGATCTTGTCGCCTTCCTGGATCATGTCATAGTCGAACATCGCCTTTTGAACTGCTCCCGCAAAATTGAAATCTTTCATTGGATCAACCTTCTTTCATTAAAAAGAGTATAACAAAAATCCCTCCGGAAAAGAAGTGGAAAAGCAATAGGGAAAATGGGGGACGGCTCTTGTGCAATATGGGTGCAATATGGGGACGGTTCTTGTGTTGCATAAACAAAAAAATGCAACACAAGAACCGTCCCCATATTGCACAAGAACCGTCCTCATATTATACCCATGTTATACTCCAAATTTTGGAAGAATAGTGTATAATTATGTAATTAAGAAATAAAAATCCGATAATTAAGGAGCATCCCATGCCGAAAGTTTGTGTGATCCGCTGTGACAGTTATGATCGGGACCAGGTTCAGCAAGCCGTTGACACCGCTTTCCAGGAATTCGGAGTGTCTGGCCTGTTCCACCTCGGAGAGAAAATACTGCTAAAGCCGAATCTGCTATCCTCCAAAACACCGGACAAGGCGGTAACAACACACCCCGAGG
>CAZJXH010000322.1:0-3654 GCA_964549475.1 uncultured Oscillospiraceae bacterium | reverse complement strand
CATGGGCTGCAATATGGGTATGTGCGACATGTTCTCTGGCGCCGAACTTTATCTCGGGGGCCTTTCGTGTGAACTATATCAAAGATTCTTCGATGGAAACCGATAAAATCGGAAAAGTGTTTCAAAGTTCAGCAGGCAGGTCGTGGGGATTACTGCAAAATGTAGGGGAATCTGCGACAGGAAAACAGCGGAATCATAACGTCGGCATCGTCAAAGATGCTTATGGGTGGAGCGTATCACAATCCTTTATCGAGGTTATATATACAATGGGCATAGAAAAGAATGATTCATGGTATGCTTATCGGCTGTACTCGTATTTTGTACCCATCACCGAATGATAGAAGGACATTCAATGAAAGGATGAAATCAATGAAAAGAATAATTTGCATATTCCTTACTTTATGCTTCCTGTCTGCATTTACTGCTTGCAGTAAAGAAAATCCCGATATTCAAAGCACCGCTTCTTCTTCATCCACTGATTTATTTACGGATGTGCCGAATGACAATTCGCTCTTTCCTGATGGACCGGACGGAATTTATAACTATTGTCCTGTTGTGAAGCAAACCGATGAAAACACCCGATATGTATACTACTGTGCAAACTTAAAACCCAATATTATTATTGATTATATCATTGGAAGAAAAGGCACGAAACAGACTGATGGCAGCTGGTCGTGGACGGCGAAGAAGGTGGTTCTGGAACCGGCGCCGAATACCTTTGATTCCCGCCATACATGCGATCCCTCTGTTGTGGCAGGAGAATTTCGCTATAAAGGAGAGAACTATGATTATCTAATGGCATATACGGGAGCGGTCAATTCCGATAACCAGGATAATGACACGGGGATCGCTGTTGCCAGGGATCCTTTGGGACCGTGGGTAAAAGTGGATAGTGCCAATCCCTTTTTGGATTGGAAAAGAGATACCTCCGAGAGTGCGAATAAAAAATTCCAATGGGGATACGGACAGCCAAGTCTGGTAAGCTGTGATAAAAAAGGCAAAGTCCTGGTATTCTACAGTGTAGGAACCCATCTCAGCACAGGCGTTGCTGTAGATCGCTGGGATTTGAGCGATTTGGACAATCCGGTCAAAGAAGCTGCTAACAATGTCACCAATCGAGGCTTGACCGATTTAAACGGCGGCACGGATTTCTTAAACAATGCGGATTTCGGGTATGACGAAACACAGAATCGCTTTTATGCCTTATCGGACTGCCATCCCAATCCCACCGACCAATCTCCTGATTTTATCGCCGGGAAAATCCGTTTGACCTATATTTCAGATATTCCGACAACAACAGCGGGGCATCAGGTGGGTGACGTATTTTTCAATCCTGCCGGCAAAGGCTGGTCTACGATGACAACGGTGGGGGAAGATGAAACCGGATTCCCGCGGAATCATAATGCAGGACTGGTAACGGATGCCTTCGGATGGATGCTGAAAGGCGACAAGGTAGAAACCATGTATGCCATGAGCCGGACAGGGAGCAACTATTTATGGACATATCGAATATACGATTACACAATTAAAAAGACGGAATAAGAAGACAGAATACCAGAGATCGGATAACGAATAAGGAAAGGATGAATTCATATGAAAGAACAACAAATCAAACAAGCTTATGAAATTTCCAGAGAAGTCTATTCTGCGTACGGCGTAGACACCGATAAGATAATAGAGCGTTTTAAAAATATACCTATTTCATTGCAATGCTGGCAGGGGGATGATGTAAGAGGATTTGAACCTGCTGAAAACGTAGCCAGCCAAAACATGGTTACCGGCAGTTATTTAGGGAAAGCGCGGAATGGCGACGAGCTTCGTGCTGATTTAAATAAAGTGTTTTCTCTAGCACCGTGCAAAGCAAAGGTAAGCCTGCACACTATTTATGCTGAGCCGTCCACGAAGAAAGACAGAATCGATTTTCGATTTGAGGATTATACCCGTTTTGTTGACTGGGCAAAGGAAAACGGGTATGGGTTGGATTTCAATACTTCTTTTTTTACTCATCCCATGATGGACAATGGGTTCTCCCTGGCTTCTCCAAAAAAAGAAATTCGTGATTACTGGATTGAGGTTGGTAAACAGTCCCGTGTTATTTCGGACAAATTGGGGCGTGCCATCGGTCAGCGCTGTATCAACAATACATGGCTTCCCGATGGACTAAAGGATATGCCGGCTTCCCGATTTTCCTATCGTGAAAATCTGATTGATTCATTGGATAAAATGTTTGTGGACACCTTTGACCAGCAATTCAGCGGGGATGTGCTAGAAGGAAAATTGTTCAGCATCGGAGCTGAAAGTTTTACAGTGGGGTCTCATGAATTTTACTTAGGTTATGCGGTGGGCCATAAATTGGGGATATGCCTGGACACAGGGCATTTTCATCCTACAGAAAGTGTGGCGGAAAAAATTTCTGCCTATATGCCATTTGTGAGCCCGCTGCTGCTTCATATCAGCCGCGGCATCCGCTGGGATAGTGATCATGTGGTGGTGCAGTGTGATGAGCTGCAGGCGATTATGAGTGAAATCCAGAGGGGGGATCTATTCTCCAAACTATATATCGGGTTGGATTATTTTGACGCCAGCATCAATCGCATCGCTGCTTGGACCATCGGCTTGCGTGCTGCTGCGAAAAGCATGCTTACGGCAATGCTGGAGCCTTCCAATCTGATCATTCAAGCAGAACGGGAGGGGGATTTTACGACCCGCCTTGCGATGATGGATGAATTTAAAAATCTGCCTGCACAAGCGGTTTGGAATATGGTTTGTTTACAAAAAAATGTACCTGCATCGATTGCTTTCATAGATGAAATCAAGAGATATGAAAAAGAGGTATTAAGCCGGCGAAACTGATGGAAATCCTTATTGTAAAAGTAAAAAATATTGGATTAATACTAAGAATAAAATAATAAATCAATACCAAATATCAAGGAGGCAATCCAACATGTTAAAACTTCTGGCATTTGACTACGGCGCAAGCAGCGGACGTGCCATCCTGGGAAAATACGACGGAGAAAGACTCTTGTTGGAAGAGGTTCACCGTTTTTCAAATGATCCGGTAATGGTTAATCGAACATTCCATTGGGATGTCTTGCGCCTCTTTCATGAAATGAAGCAGGGAATCACCCAATGCAATAAAACCGGGAACGGAGATTTTGCAGGAATCGGGGTGGACACATGGGGATTGGACTTTGGACTGCTGGACCGCTCGGGGGAGCTATTGGGCAATCCTGTCCATTACAGAGATGAACGAAATAACGGCATGATGGAGGAAGCTTTTAAGCTGATACCGAAAAGTGAAATATACCGGAAGACCGGAACACAGTTCATGCAAATCAACACCTTGTATCAATTATTTGCAATGAAAAGAGCAGACTCGCCTCTTCTCGAGAAGGCCGACACATTGCTTCTTATGCCCGATCTGTTCAATTACTTTCTTACAGGGGAAAAAGCAAGTGAATTCACAATTGCAAGTACCACACAGATGTTTGACTGGGGGAAAAAAGACTGGGCGGGAGACCTGCTTAACAGGCTTGGAATTCCTGCCAATATACTGACAAATATCCTAAATTCCGGTTCCATCCACGGCCAAGTAAACCCAAAGATTTGTGTCGAGTTAAGAAATGGAAGCATGCCGCTTACTGCGGTTGGGGG
>CAZJXH010000321.1:0-3670 GCA_964549475.1 uncultured Oscillospiraceae bacterium | reverse complement strand
TATTTGCTGATCGATGTAACCGAAAAAGTGCTGGAACACGAAAAGCTCAGGCAGAACGAGGAAAAATACCGGCTGCTGACGGAAAATGCATCGGATGTCATCTGGGTCTTGAATTTGTCCAATGAAAATTTTACATATATCAGTCCTTCTATTTTCAGCTTGCGGGGATTCACTGCGGAAGAGTCCATCAATGAGCGTCTGGAAGATGCCCTGACACCGGAATCGCTGATTGTGGTAAAAAATGCGATCCATACTCATGCGAATTATTTTATACAACATCCCGATGCTTCTAATTACTATTTTTATGAGGTTCAGCAGCCTTGTAAAAACGGGAATATCATCTGGGTTGAAATATCCGCAAAGCTTCGGTTCAATGCCAAGGGCGATATTGAAATCGTGGGGGTAAGCCGCAGCATTGAAGAAAGAAAAAAGGCGGAAAAAGACTTTCTCTACCAAAGCTATCATGACCGTCTGACCGGGCTGTACAACCGCAGATATTACGAAGAAGAGCTGCCGGGACTGGACACGGAGAGTCATTACCCACTGGCGTTCATTGTCGCGGATGTCAATGGATTAAAACTGATCAATGATGCGTTCGGGCATAAAGTCGGCGACGTTCTCCTGGAAAAGGTCGGGAATATTCTGAAAAGAGAATGCCGGGAAGGGGACATTTCGGCGAGAATCGGCGGAGATGAGTTCATTCTTCTATTGCCGGGGCGGGAGGAGAATGAGGTGAACGAGATCATCAACCGCATAAATACGACCATTGCAGAAGAAAAAATCGATCATGTCATTTTGTCTATTTCAATCGGATTTTCGATCAAGCGCAGGATCGATGAAGATGTGTACGAGATTTTTAAAAGAGCAGAAGATGAAATGTACAAGAACAAGCTTTATGAGAATTCGAGCATGCGGTCAAAAACCATCAACTTGATCATGACGACATTATATGAGAAAAACAAACGGGAGATGCTGCATTCGAAGAGGGTCAGTAAAATATGCGAAGCGATTGCGGTCAGGATGAATTTAAATACCAATGACGTCAATCAGATCAAATTGGCCGGTCTGATGCACGATATCGGAAAAATCGGGATTCACGAAAGCATCCTGAACAAAACAAAAGAATTGTCAAGCGAGGAACAGCACATCATGGAGAAACACGCAGAAATAGGATGGCGGATCTTGAGTTCCGTGAATGAGTTCTCCGGAATCGCAGAATACGTTCTTGCGCATCATGAGCAGTGGGACGGAAAGGGCTACCCCAGGTCGCTGAAGGGAGAGGATATACCAGTCGGAGCAAGAATCATCGCTGTTGCGGACTCCTATGACGCCATGACCAGTCCAAGGCCTTACCGGAAGGTGGTCAGCAAGGAAAGCGCTGTAGAGGAGATAGGCCGGTGTTCCGGGCTTCAGTTCGATCCTGTGGTCGCACAGGCATTTATTGAAATGATTACAAGGGAAGAATATTAAATGCCCTCCCCTTTATTTGACTTCATTGGTTCTGACTGTCATGAACAAATTTCAGCTATAACTGACAGCCGGGGCAACCACGACTCTGTCTCTTCCTTCATTTTTTGCGCGATAGAGGGCGTTGTCGGCACTCTTCAAAAGTTCATCGCGGGTTGCTCCGTTATCGGGAAATAGTGCGACGCCAAGGGAGATGGTGCACTTCCCAAGGGGTTTGCCAAGATGATTGATTAATAATTCTTTGACGCCTCGACGCAGTTCCTCTGCGCGAAACCGGGTTTCTTCCAGAGTCGCAGCCGGCAGTACCGCTACAAACTCTTCCCCCCCGTAACGGCAGGCGACATCCCCTCCCCGAATGTTTTTTTTGAAAAACATTCCAAGCTCATGAAGCAGCGCGTCCCCTCCGTCATGTCCAAAATCATCATTGAACGTCTTGAAATGGTCAATATCAAACATGATTACCCCGACCGGATTTTTCTCCCGCTCCGCACGATGCAGTTCTCTTTCCAAGGATTCTTCCATATAGCGCCGGTTGAAAAGGCCGGTAAGGATGTCCCGGATGGATTGCTGGCGCAATTTCTCTCGAAGGCCCAGATTAGACAAGGCAAGTGCTATATGTTCCGCTACTGCGGCAACCAGTTGGATTTTGTGCTCATCATAGAGCTTGTCTGTTGTTTTTTGTTGATCTGGATCCGATTTGGCATGTTTCAAATAAATCGTTCCGATTGTTTCTCCATTTGTCATCATCGGAACACAAAGAGATTGACCGTCGTTCGCACCGGAAATATGCCCGCAGCGCAATCCGGGATGCGAGCCATCCACCAGATGCGAGCGGCCGCGCCGTATCGCCCAGCAGTTCAGCGGCATGAAAAACTTGTCGCTGGTAACCGGATCTCCCCACATTTCCACCGATTCGGCCAGATCCTTTAATGGACTGAGGATATAGATTGCACCCTGGCTGGTTGGAAACAGAATTTTGATATACTGTGCACTGAGTGTATAAGCTTCCTCAATGGTTTGACAATTTTGGAGCTGCTCTCCCATTTCACTCAGCTGGCTCAGCTCCGTGGTTCTCTCTTCAAGCTCTCCCACCCAGTTGACCAGTTTCTGGTTTGCTTCCTTCAACTCGATTTCCGCTTTTCTTTGTTCGGTAATATCAATGCCGGTTGCAATGACAAATTCAACCTTTCCGGCATTATCCAGAAGAGCGGTATTTGTCCATGATATCAAAAGATGCATTCCATTCTTGGCAAGCCAGTAGTTCTCATGGGCACTGGGGTAGTTGCCGGCCACCAGTTTGTCAAACACATCCCTGGTAATTTCGGGGTTCCCTGAAAGAGCGTCCCAGATATGCTGGCCTTCAATCTCCTTGAAAGTGTAGCCAGTTGTTTTTTCACAAGCCTGATTGAATCTTGTGATCACGCCCTCCCGGTTCAACACCAGCATCAGCGATGCCGCTGTATCCAAAATGGCGTTTGTGAAATCACGCTCCTTTGTCAATTCCTCCTCCACCCGTTTCAGATTGGTAATATTACGTATCGAGGTCAGCAGGACTTTATGCTGTTCTTTAAAATCAATCAGATCCGTATTGATCAGCACATCGATCACGGTGCCGTCCTTGCGTTTGAATTTCGTCTCGAAATCGCGTACAATACCGGTTTCGCTGGTCAAATCCAATAATTTCTGTCTTTCCTCCACATTACAATAAAAATCACGGGCATTTACATTTTTCAGCTCATCTGCGTCATATCCCAGCAGTTCTTGTATTCCTTGGTTGCTTGCCGCCAGACCGCCCTTGAAATCCGTAACGGTTATGCCGACCGGGGCATTGCTGAAAAGCAGATTATACTCTTTTTCCGACTTTATCAGACTGTCCTGCATTTGTTTATTCTGCGTAATATCAAGTATCGAGGCCAGCAACACTTTATCCTTATTCAGCTCGATATAATCAATATTGATCAGCACGGTCCGCGTTGTACCGTCATTATGTTTTAATTTGGTTTCATAATTGACAATTCGTTCCGACTGGCTCAGCATATCGGAAAGACGGTGGGGTCCGCTTGGATCAACGCAAAAATCTCCAATACTCATGGTTTTTAGTGTAATCAAGGAATACCCGAGCAAGTCCTGTATTGTTTTATTGGAGTTCATGATCTTCCCTTGCAGATTCATGATAAGAAGGCCTATCGGTGTTGAATCAAAA
>CAZJXH010000320.1:0-3675 GCA_964549475.1 uncultured Oscillospiraceae bacterium | reverse complement strand
AGATCCAAGTAATAATTGATCTGGACCTGCAAGACATCCAGCATTTTCAATATATCCTGCAGCATGGTTTCGTCGATGTCACGGCGCACCCCGCCAAACGTGTTGACTCCATAATTCACTCGGTTTCCGCCGACTGCCGCCAGAATGTCCAGGACTTTTTCACGATCACGCCAGGAATACATGAACAAGGTATCAAACCCAATCTCGTGACCCGCTACCCCCAGCCATAATAAATGGCTGTGCAGACGTTCCAGTTCTGCCACCATGACGCGGATATAGGCTGCGCGCCTTGGGATGGTGATTCCGGCAAGCTCTTCGATCCCCTGGCAGAATGCTGTGCTGTGTGTATGGGAGCAAATTCCGCATACCCGTTCAATGATGTATAAATCTTGAATATAGTTCCTGCTTTCGCAGGCTTTTTCGAGTCCTCTGTGATTGTACCCTACACCAACGACGGCATCGACTACTTTCTCTCCTTCAAGTGTTATGGTAAAGGTCGCCGGTTCTTTTAGCGAAGGATGCTGCGGACCGATCGGTATGACGACGCGGTTGTTTTTTTTCATTGATTTACATCCTCCTTCTCCGTTTCTTTTATCGGTGGATTGTATGTCATTGTCGTTTTATCAAAATATTTCGGATCCCATTCTTTACGCATCGGATAGCTCCCCTTCGGCCAGCCATCGGGCAATGGATAGGAAAGACCTTCGGCCAGCCCTTCCACGTCTGCGCCAAAAAGATCCACAAGCTCACGCTCATGCAGATCCAGAGAGGGGAAGACATCCGTCATCGTATGAATCCTCGGATCGGATTTCGGTGCTTTTTCTTTAAGTGCCAGGATAATTCCGTTATCATCCGACAGCAGATAGATAAATCCCAGATCTTCTCCGTCATCGGTTCCCACCACATGATTCGCTTTATAAAAGCCCAGTTCATCATGTGCAAAGTGAAATAACTGCTCAAATTCCTTTTTTTCAAACGGCAGCGAATAAATGCGCTTTTGTCTTTTCACGTAGATCTTATCCTGCACAAAGTCGAACTTTTCGCAGAACCGGTCAACAATCGCTTGTTCAGTCTGCATTCTTGTTCCCTCCTTTTTTCTGCGGCTTCAATGTGTCCAAAAGCTTTGCGACCGCACTGATAATCGCTTCCGGACGCACCGCGCATCCCGGAATGTAAACATCCACCGGAATGACGCTGTCGATACCGCCTGTGACACAGTAGCAGCCGTCGAATATTCCCCCGGTACAGGCACACGCCCCGATCGCAACGACGAATTTGGGTTCCGGCATCTGTTCATAAATCTGTTTGAGACGATCGCGTGTCTGAAGCGTCACCGCGCCAGTACATACAAGGACATCCGCATGCCGCGGGCTTCCCTGCTGTACAACTCCCAGACGCTCCATGTCAAATCGCGGGGTTAGCGCGTCAATGGTCTCAATGTCGCAGCCGTTGCACGCGCCTGCATTGAAATGTATGATCCATGGAGACTTGCGGGTTCCCCAGTTTACTGCTTTTTGTAATAATCCCACAGAATTGTCACCTCCTAAATATTATTGCCAGAGAAAGGATCCCGGAAGCAATGACCACAACAGGCAGAATCGGCGCATCATAGGGAGCGGTTGCCACCACGAGAACCAGCACATGCATTATGGTAAACAAGAATGCGTACGGGAAGAATTGACTGTAATCCGGATTGACATAATTCTGGATATTTTTCTGTCCACAGGCATAGGAATCGGTCTCCCGCTCCCCGCGCATGCCATGGCGGGAATAACGCGCCATCATTTTGGATCCGATCCAAAAGATTATGACAAATAGTAAAAAAACAATTGGTGGGGAGGATATCAATTTTTCCATTTATTGCATCATCTATCCTTTCAGTTTTCTTAAATTACGGATGTCCATACTTCCGTATTTTTTATAAAGGCTAATGGCGATTCCTGCTGAAACGACCGTCACAACGACTTCCAATACGATCGATGTGATGATGAAGGTCTGGGCAAGATCAATTTTCCCGTTGATATATCCGGCAAGGGCGATGAACAAGGTAACCGCCTTCATCGCCACTTCGATGCCTATGGTGATCTTGATCATGTGATAGGTGCGGATAAGGCAGTAGCAGCCTGCGATAATCAACATGAATCCCATTATAAAAATAATATTCTCGAATTTAAATATTTCCATACTCAATCACGCTCCCTGAATAAAACCACAACTGCAACTGAACCGGTCAGCATGACAATGATCTGACCCCATATATCCACTTGCCGGTTATTCCACAAAATCTCCCGAAAATTATCGACGGCTTTGGCTGCCGGATTTGCCGACGGCAATGAAACGCCGGTCGAGATGGCAATCACAACCAGCGCCACTCCGGCCAGGATGAGAACAGCCGGTAAAAAGACCATGCGTTTCTTATCCTCATAGACTTTCTCGATGTCTTTCTTGTCCACATTGGACAAACTGATCGCACTAACGAATATGACGGTCACCAGTCCGGAACAAACCGATATTTCGAATAATGCCGCCCATACCGAGCCAAGCTCATACATCATCACCCCCAGCATCGCACTCGCAAAAGCGAGTGCAATGGCGGATTTTGTCATACTGCGAAGCATGACCGCCATGACACCAGAAATAAGTGTCAATCCGAGACAGATATAAACAACTGTTTCCACAGCATCTTCCCCCCTTTAAAATATTCCTCTGGCATTAAGATATAAAAGTACGAACGGGAAGCCGACTCCCACGACGATCATTATAATAGTGAGCATGATCTCGGCAAATTTGATACTGCCGCCTATTTCTTTCAAGTCCGCATATTTTTCGGGCAGTTTGCCAAAGAACACTTTTTTCTGCATTCTCAGGAAATAAGCCGCGGTAAATATGCTTGCAAAAAGTGCGATTCCCGCAAAGACCGGCGAGTGGTCCTTCCATAATGCCATGATAATCAAAAGCTTGCTCCAGAATCCTGCAAAAGGCGGTATCCCGGCAGTGGATAAAAATGCGGCGATAGAAGAGAATCCCGTCACAGGCATTTTCTTTTGCAATCCGCCCATCTCGTTGATGTCAAGCGTACCGGTCTGTTCATGCAGAGCGGCTGCATTCGCGAACAGCGTGGACTTGAAGGTTGCATGATTGAATATGTGCGTCACTGCACCAATCAGTCCAAGTACAGACCCGGTGCTGATACCGAGCAGGATGTATCCCATCTGGCTGACACTCGAATAAGCGACAATCCGTTTGAAATGATTCTGTCGAAGAGCAAACAGCGCGCCTGTGACAATGGATACGGTTCCCATGATTGCCAGTGTCATATTAATAGCCGGCACATCATGGAATAATTTCGTCATGACAATAATACCATAAATCCCCGCCACTTTGATAACAATCCCGCTTAACAGGACAGATACCGATGTGTCCGCGCTCTGATGCGCATCCGGAAGCCAGCTGTGGAAAGGGACCGCGCCTGACTTGACGGCGGATCCAGCACTCAGTAGAATAAAGGCAAAATAGGAAAGCACCGGCTGCGAACCACCTTTTTAGCTAAGAATCGTCATTGCGACTCCCGAGTACTGAAGACTGACGGTCAGCAGGAAAATAACAGACAGTTCTGTCCAAGTAAATCGACTGGCGATCACCAACTTCGAGAGGATCAACGCGTTGGCGCTGTCG
>CAZJXH010000319.1:0-3688 GCA_964549475.1 uncultured Oscillospiraceae bacterium | reverse complement strand
CTATCTATCTATCTATCTATCTATCTATCTATCTATCTATCTATCTATCTATCTGTCTGCCTGTCTATCTGTCTGTCTGTCTGTCTGTCTATCTGCTTATTACCTGTATATTTCCATTGGAATTGGAATATGTATTTGACATAAGCCACATGTGTGTATTATAATGCATAAAAGCAATTAATTCAACTGTTATTTTACCCTTACAGATAAATAAGGATAAACGATTCCTACTACTAAGGAGGATGATTGTGAAAAGTACGAAAATCCGTCTCGACAAACGCTGTATCAAAACAAAAAAGGCGATCAAAAACGCGCTGGTGACCATCATGAAGGAAAAGGAGATCTCTCAGATCACCATTAAAAATATTGCTGAAGTAGCGGATATCAATCGAAAGACATTTTATTCCCATTATGTCAGTGTCTACGATATTCTGGACGAGATTGAGAATGATATGATCGCATCCCTGGCTGCCATTGTCAAGAACAAAGAAACGACAAGAGAACGGTTCAACCCTTATACTATTTTTGAAAAACTGACGACTCTGATTTATGACAATTTTGATTTTTATAAGTATTCCTTACAGTCAAAAGTCTATGGCAGCTTGCTGTATAAAATCAAACCCGTCTTAAAAGAGACCATCATTGACTTATTCTCATCGGATTATAAAACCAATAAAGCCATGCTTGCCACATCGGCCGAATTTGTCGCAGCGGGTGCGATATCGGTCTATCAGCAGTGGTTTGTTTCGGATCGCTCGCAATCGCTCGAAGACATCTCAAAAACCATCGGGACTTTAGCATTCAGTGGACTGGCTAATTTGAGCAATCCGTAAAAAATGAAAACGGAACGTATCAATTTGTGTAATCAAACAATTTGCAAGTCAAAATAAAAAATACGAGAAACACAAAAATAGATGAATTATATTTTGAAATACCATTAATAAGCGACAAAAATAGGCCGAAAGAATTTGAAAAATTCTCTTTCAAAATTATGTAAAAATGCTATAATCTATACTTGGAAACAAGAATCATGACATGATTGCAGACAATTTAAAATAGACAGGCCAATAGGAGGAAATTATGAACACACACACCCCGTTTTATGATGTACGCAACATTACAGACTTGAAAGACATGCTTGCACAAAGTGTTTCTTTGTTCGGAGATAAGACCATTCTTCTGGTAAAAGAAGTGAAAGGCGAACCGTACAAAGAAATTTCATACAACCGGTTCAACTCGGATATCAACGCACTGGGTACCGCATTGATGAATTTGAAAATTGAAGATACCAGAGTTGCAATTATCGCCGAATCCAGATATGAATGGTATGTCACCTACCTGTCGACGGTCAACGGAGCGGGAATCATCGTTCCGCTTGATAAAGAACTGCCACGGCAGGAGATTGCCAATCTGATCAAACGGGCGCACTGCAATGTGGTGGTCTATTCTGCGTCAAAAACGAAAGAAATCGAGGCGATCAAAGACCAGATCCCCTCTGTACAGTATTTTATTGCAATGGATGAGTCCCAGGATACGGGGAATGTTCTCTCCTTTTCGGGATTGATTGCGAAAGGGAACGAATTGCTGAAAAATGGAGATCATTCCTTTTCTGATGTGGTCATTGATCCGAATGAAATGAAAATTATCCTTTTTACATCCGGAACAACCTCTGATGCAAAAGCCGTCATGCTTTCTCATTATAATATCGCTTTCAACCTGATGGAGATGTGCAAAATGATTTTTATCGGACCGGAAGACACTTTCCTGTCTGTTTTACCGCTCCATCACACCTATGAGTGTACCTGCGGATTCTTATGCCAGGTATACCGCGGATCGCGGATCGCACAATGCGAGGGATTGCGCTATATCGTCAAAAATATGCAGGAGTCGAAAGTGACCATCATGCTTGTTGTTCCACTGATGATCGAATCGTTTTATCGCAAGATTTTCTCCAAAGAGAACGAGCCCAAACTGCGAAAGGCGATTGCTGTCAGCAATGCATTGAGAAAAGTGGGAATTGATGTCCGCGGCAAATTATTCGCCCGTGTCCATGAAAATTTCGGTGGACATTTGAAACTGTTGATTTCAGGCGGTGCTCCGGGGGACCCTAAAATGCTGAAGGATATGCAGGACATCGGGATTCATGCGGTACAAGGATATGGGCTGACGGAATGCGCGCCGATCCTGGCGGTGAATCGCGATGTGAATTACAAGAATGGCGCGGCTGGAATGATCATGCCCGGGGTGGATGTCAAGATCATCGATGTGGACGAAAATGGAAATGGAGAGATCATCGGCAAAGGCGGGAATATCATGCTTGGTTATTATGAGAATGAGGAAGCAACGAAAGAGAGCATTGTCGACGGTTATTTTCACACCGGGGATATCGGCTATATCGATGAGGACCGCTTTGTATTTATCACAGGCCGGAAGAAAAATGTGATTATCACAAGAAACGGGAAGAATATTTTCCCGGAGGAAATAGAAACATTACTGACAAGGCAACCCCATATCAAGGAAGCCCTTGTCTACGGAAAACCAGAAGACGATGGCGATACCAGCGTCGCAGCAGAAATATTTCCGGATTATGATGCAGTGAAAGACACCCTTGGCGATCCAAGCTCCCCCGAAAAGCTCAATCAGATTATCGGAGAGGAAGTCAAGGCGGTCAACAAAATGCTCACTTCGTATAAATACATCCGGAATTTTCATCTGAGAGAAACGGAATTCGAAAAGACCACATCCAAAAAAATCAGACGTGCCGCTTTTATTCCGGTGAATCAGAAATCACAGTAAAAAGCGAATCCTTGTGCATTTGAAACTATTTGCTTTTTACTCTTTAACACTTGATATTTGGCGGATTGTCATAGGATTAGGCAAAGCTTACAAAATGCAGGAAAAGACAGCCATGTCCTGCCAGACTCCGTTTAACAACATGGACTCATGAGAAACTCCTTCCTCTCGAAACCCAAGAGCGGAAAGGAGTTTTTTGCTTTTGTCGTTTTCGGGATGGCACAAGGCGACAACCCGGTGAAGATTCAACCCGTTTTTTGCGAAAGACAATGCCATGCCCAGGGCCTCGAACATATACCCGCCGCCTTCGAGCAGCCCATCGATGGTATAGCCGCTTTCACAGGAACAGCGGGGAGACGATTCCAGATTGAAAAGACGGATATGGCCTACGATTCTTTGCTGACGGTCGGGTAGAAAGAGAAAAAAATCCAACGCTTTCTCCCGTTTCAATGCAGAATTTCGGTAACGCACCTTTTTCTCCCAGAACTCCGGTTCCAGATATTCTTCCGAAACCGGAGGATTGAACTGTGCGATCCGCTCCTGGTTGCGCATGTAAAAATCCATGACAAAAGGAATGGATTCTTTTGATAGGAATCCAATGTTGATTCGTTCTCCTTCCATTAGAAAACGGTTCATACGGCACCTCCCCGGGAGTAGAATAAGAAAAGGATATCAGCAGATATCGCTTGATTATACCATATTCCGGATTGAAGGAAAATTATCCCCCAGGGCAATCGCTTGCGAAAAGAAATGGATTCGTAACAGATGGAACATGGGGACGGCAGATTCGTGCAAAATGGGTGCAATATGGGGACGGTTCTTATGTTGCATAAACAAAATAAAATGCAACATAAGAACCGTCCCCATATTGCACCATATTGCAAGCGATTGCCCT
>CAZJXH010000318.1:0-3700 GCA_964549475.1 uncultured Oscillospiraceae bacterium | reverse complement strand
TCTTGGCGGATTCCGCTTTGGCATTGTAATAGTAGTACCAATTGAGACACGTCACATCCGGGTTCAATTTACTCAGACATTCCGGGTGGTTCTG
This sequence comes from uncultured Oscillospiraceae bacterium, assembly GCA_964549475.1. Classification (GTDB taxonomy): domain Bacteria; phylum Bacillota; class Clostridia; order Saccharofermentanales; family UBA5734; genus JBBQKF01. The sequence continues at coordinate 3,606 of CAZJXH010000318.1, read as the reverse complement.
GACAATATCCGCCCAGATCATGACCTCTTTGCCTTTGTTTTGAAGATAGCCGATCAACCGGTTCACAAAGGAAAGATACAACTCTCCATAGCTTGTTTTTTCGAGCATGGGCGCGCTTTTGCCTTTGCCCAGATCAAACGTCTCATCGCAGCAGATGTTGATTTTATTGCTCCGGAACAAGGGAAGATACCGGTCCAGTATGGTTGTGACAAAATCATAGCTCTCCGGTTTCGATATGTTGAGGATATGGTATCTCATTCTATGGTACCAGGTGAACGGTTCTCCTGTGCCGGAATCCATTTCGCAGTACTGGCGGAAGCTTTCCGATCGGAGCAGGTCGTACAAATGTCCGAATGTTGCAATACACGGGACCAGTTCGATTCCTCTTTTATCACAATACAGGTCCAGATCCAGAATCTCTTCCGGCGTAAAAGGATCGGTCTGGGACCAGACTTCCTCCAGCCCTTCGATACGCAGACAGTCCTCCATATAGAGCTGCAACTGGTTGATTTTATACAATGCCAGCCTGTCGACAAGGGATTTCAGGTTTTCCATGGTTGGAATCCTGCCCCGGCTGACATCCAGCATATACCCCCTGTTTAGAAAAGTCGGTTCATCCTGGATTTCAACGCATCTGATTTCCGTACGGCCTGTTTTACACAATTGAATCAGTGTTGCCGCACCGTACAGGAATCCATGGCTGGAACCGGCGGTAATAAGGATGGCGGACGGATTCACCGTCAGATGATAGGTTTGCAGGCCGGTCTGTGCTTCATCGAATTGAAAAAAAATACAATTCTCGCCAGCAACACCGTCTTTGTCGATTCTCTTGCTGATCGGCAATTTCAATGTTGTGATCGTCCGGAGCTCTTTTTGAAGGAGTCTTGCGGTTTCAAAGTCCCTGTCATTTTGCATGGTATCCAGCAGGATGCAGGTATCATAAGCGATGATAAAGCTCCCGTCCCGTAAAGTGATTTTCTGTGGCAATGGAATCAGGTCCATACATATCCCTCTTTCTACTTTTTACTTTTTCTACTTTTTCAACTTTTTCTACTTTTTCTAATTCTTTATTCTGTAAAATCATCCGTTGTCTTCCTTGCGCAGTTCCAGCAGTTCCAGTCCATACACGATATTGGTGCAGCACCAGCCGGTATAGACCGAATACATCCCGCCTTCGTCGATGGTGTTGTTCTGGTCCGCTCTTCCATCCCATTCGCCGGTGGATGGATTATAGGAACCGCGCCACCCCCCGTCCCACAATTCCGATTCTCCGCTGCACTGGATTCCGGCAAGGAAATCTCCCAGCAGGAAAGCCGCATCCAGCCATTTTTTCTCCCTTGTACAGTCGAAAGCATATACAAGGGCCTGCAGCGCGAATCCTTGCGTATAAACCAGGTCGCATAAATCCATGTTATTCTGCAAAGAGGCTTCCAGGCAATTTTCTTTGCAATTCAGGATCGCACCGTTTGGATGCTGCAGGGAAAGAAGATACGCCGCTGTTCTGTTCAGCTTTTCGAGATAAGCGGGTTTCCCGGTCGTCTGATAAGCGAAGTCCAGGACATACAGCATGATCGCTGTTTCCGAGGAAACCGGCCGCCAGTCCTCCATCCGGATGATTTCATACGTGGTTTTGCACCGTCCGTCGGGCTGTATCAAAGGCAGCAGATAAGCCATCCCCTTTTCCGCTGATTGCAGATAGCGCTCCTCTTTTGTGATTGCATAAAGCCTGTAGAATCCGGCCGCCAGCCACTGCACGAAGCAAGGGCCTTTTGCGCATTCCTGCACGCATTTTCCGTCAATGATTCCGTATGTGCCGTCCTCCTGCTGTGTTTTCAACCAATAATCCGCAAGCCCCTTTGCGACAGCAAGCATCCGTTCGTCCCCGGATATCCCATAAAGCTGGCACATGGCGCCAAGCACCTTGCCGTTGTCGTTTTGATAAAGAGTTGCGTCTACTTTATTCTCGCGGATATATCCGTCAATGATATAAAAAGGAAGCGACCCTTTCCATACAGAGAGCGGCTCGCTATCCTGGGAACGTTCCAGAAAGGACAGGATGTTTTGCTCGAGTCCGGAATGGCTCCCGGTTCCTGTCAGCTGGTCGAAAGTATACAGCACCCGCAGATACTCGGCGTTGCAGTCCGGCCTGCTCCAATTCGTCCGGATATGTTTATCAATACGGATTCTTTCATAAATTCCATAGGTTCCATGATCAAAGGTCAGCATTTGACTGTTGATCCAGTGAATCGCCTTTTCAATGACCGGTAGATAACTTTCCACATCAACCTCTTCTTCTTCTGGAATATCCAGAAATGAAATAATAAATACAGTAAATATCATGAATATACTAAAAATAAATATCATAAATATAATAAAAATCATGTTTCTCGATCGCAAGAAAGCAGTTTGGAAATAGCAAGGCCTGTGATGCGTTTTCTTTCAGATCCGGCAATGTTTTCCTGTCATAAAGCGGGAATGGATTTGGCCAATCGGGATGGATTTCTGTTACGGAGCGGACAGCGAGGCATTCAGCTCATCGCATGTCATTGCCCGGATCCATACCGTTATCCGCGTTTTTACATTTTCTTCACTTTCGATGGTGATCCCGTAAGGTTCTCCATAGATCAGGCGGATCCTTTTTTGGATGTTCATCAGTCCATATCCGGATTCTGCGTTCAGATTCACTTCCCGGATATTCTTATTGGTCTCCTCCATTTCATTTTTTGTAAAGCCCTTCCCGTTGTCTTCAAAAACAAAGCTGATATCGCCGTCTTGTAAAGAGCCCCGGATTTCAAAATGGTTGGGATACAGGCTGTCTTTCATCCCATGGACATAATAATTCTCGATGATCGGCTGCAGAAGGTTCTTGGGAATCCCGTATTCCATGATCCTAGGGTCGATATGGATCTCATATTCCAGCGATTTCTCGTAACAGAATGAAAAAATATCCATATACATATCACAAATATTGACTTCATTCCGTATCGGAATAAAAGTACAGTCCCGGACAATGCTTCGATACAGGTTGGCAAGATTGACAATCATTTTCGCCACATCGTCGTTTCCCTGATCAATGGCTCTCACCCGGATCACTTCGAGGGTGTTGTATAAGAAATGGGGGTTGATTCCTGCCTGCAGGGATCCGATCTCCGCCGTCTTTTTTTTAATCTCACTGATATATTCCCGCTCGATCGTTTTTTGAAGATTGTCACACATCTCATTGAACTTGACGGCAATCTCCCCGAACTCATCGTAGTTTTTCGCTATGGGGATCCGGTAGGAAAGGTTGTTCGATCCCACCCGTTTCATCGCATGCCCCAGCTCTTTCACTCTTCTGGAAATAAAAGACCCGCCCACAAGATACAGGGCTGCACAGATGATTGCCATCAGCGTGATGACCCCGAAAATGAGAAACGAAAAATCCTTATCCACAAAAACGGTTTTTGGAACGATATTCACTCCGATGATCCCGGCTTTTTCGTCCAGAATGGTCTGGAGATAACAGGATTCTCCTTCTATTTCAATCGACGCGGTATCCTTGTCGGATAAAACCGTATCCATATAGGCAAATTTGCCGGCGCTATATTCTCCTTCGGAATCATAGAC
>CAZJXH010000317.1:0-3725 GCA_964549475.1 uncultured Oscillospiraceae bacterium | reverse complement strand
GTCATCCCCAGCATCATTCCCGTCAGATCCACATCCACCAGGACAGAACGGTTTCCGTTCCACCAGTCAAGTGCCAGCAAGCCCGATTCACCGGGCTTCTGGCCCATCGCTTTTTCTCTCAGATACCGATGGATGTTCTGGCCTTTCGCTTTTGCATCGACCGTATACGCTTCCGGGACACAGGTCCGGACAAACCAGTCAAAATGATCCCCGACACAGGACTGCCCCGCCTCATACCCGAGAAATCCCGGCAATACGCCGTCCTCGACGACTCCGCACATGCCCGGCACATTCTCTTCTTTCGTCCCGAGCAGGATATGGCAGGTCGATGTCCCCATGATCATCAGCAGCTGCCCCTCGCGGGTGATCCCGCAGGCGGGAACCGCGACATGGGCATCCACATTTCCGACCGCGACAGCGGTCCCTTCCGCCAGTCCTGTCAGCTTCGCCGCTTCGGCCGTGATTTCTCCAGCTTTTTCCCCGATGGGAAGAATGGTCCGGGATAATTTATCGTCCACCACATGCTCCATTTTCGGATGGAGGCTCTTGAAAAAATCATCGGAGGGGAATCCCTCTTTCTTGCTCCACATGCTTTTGTATCCGGCAGTGCAGCTGTTCCGGGTCTCTTTGCCGGTCAGCACCATGACAATCCAGTCCGCAGCTTCGATGAAGCGGTCTGCGGCATCGTAAATTCCAGGGGCCTCTTCGACAATCTGCCAGACTTTCGGGAACAGCCATTCCGAGGAGATCTTCCCGCCGTACCGTGCCAGAAAACGCTCGCCGCGCCGGCGTGCGGTCTCGTTCAGCCGGTTCGCCTGGTCCTGGGCGGCATGGTGCTTCCACAGCTTCACATAGGCATGCCGGTTCTCTTTGTATTCGGGCAGGAAGCATAGCGGCGTTCCGTCTTTCTTGATGGGAAGGATCGTACAGGCGGTGAAGTCCACACCGACGCCGATGATGTCCGACGCGTCAATGCCCGCTTTGCGGATCACATCGGGAATCGTCTCTTCCAGGACCTCGATATAATCCTGCGGATGCTGCAGCGTCCAGTCCGGCGGAAGCTTCTCCGTGGTGCCTGGAACCGACTCTTCAATGAATCCGTGGGTGTAGTTCCGCATCGAATCGGCCACTTCCTCCCCGGTTGCAACATCTACCAGCAGCGCCCGCCCCGATAATGATCCGAAATCAATCCCCAGTGTGTATTTCTTACCCATTTTTCTTTCCTCCGACTATTCTATAGATTCTTTTGTCATTCTTCTTTTTTTGCTTTCCCGAGACTAAGGCCGTTTTGGAATTCCGGTATCATCTCAATGACCGCTTCCTCTTCCGTAATCGTTCCATCAATCAGCTGGAACAGGGTATTCACGCTTTGCATTCCCAATTTCGAACAGGGATGTGTCACTGTCGCGAGCCCTCCGATCGGATCGGAGCGGTCCTCATTTGTATTTCCAAGATAATACATGGCCGTCAGCCTTGCCAGCGCGGAGCCGTCAAATCCTGTCACAGATATGTCTTCGGGGACGCGAATTCCTTTCTGCACAAGAATTTCGATTGCTTTTTGGGCGATTATATCGTTGTAGCAACAAATGGCCGTCTGTCGTTTTGCCAGAACCTGATCAATAAAAGCATTCAGCATTTTATGGATATTCTGATCCGAATCCGAGATGTGAATCCATAAGATCTGATCCTTTTCCACCGTCCGGCAGTTTTTTTTCATCGCTTCACAAAACCCCTCATAACGTCGTATTCCCTGGATCAAGTCCGAGACGAAAATCCCTGCGATGCTGATGTGCCCGAGCTGCGCCATTTTATCCACCAGGATCCCGATCCCCTTTCGATCATCCGTCAGGATGCGCCCTGCCTTGATATCCGGCAGGTATCCATTGATGCAGACGATTTTGACGCCCCGCTTCACGATGCTCTGAAGCAATTTGACATTCGCGGTATTGATGGCACTTTTCGCGGGTTCATAAATAAGTCCGTCGATTCCTTGCGAAACAAGATTCTCCAGGCATGCCTTTTCGCGCGTTATGCTGTTGCCGGACGAAGAGAGAATCATCCCGACATTTTTCTCCTGCAGAACCTGATCAATTCCCTGTACAATATCGGTAAAAATATAGCTGTCGATATAGGACATTAAAACGCCGACTCTTCGCATGGGACCATTGAAAAAAGTACCGCTGCCGCGCTGTCTGTACAAGACATGCTCATTGACAAGCTCGGATATCGCCTGCCTGGCGGTCAGACGGCTGACACTGAATTGCTCCGCCAATTCGTTTTCGGATGGAATTCGATCCCCTTTTCCGAGTGCGTGCTTTTGAATATAGGAATATAAATACGTTTTAACCATTTCATATTTATGCGTATTCCGACTGGACATCCCTGCCTCCTGACCATTCATATTGTATATACAACATTGAACTTTATTTTACTTCATTTTATTGTGGATGACAATAGGGAATAATAATGCAAATATCTCATTATTTTCATTTATTTTGCAAATTGCTCTTGCTTTTTCTTCTTTTTTTAGGTAGCATAAGAGAGACGAAAGTTATATATACAACAAAGAAGCTCATGGAGGATGGGAATATGTTCAAATTTTGGTTTATCACAGGCAGTCAGCATTTATACGGACCCGAAACACTGGAGGAAGTCGCCAGGCACACGCGAATCATGGTGGAGGAGCTGAACAGGTCCGTAAGGATTCCTTTCGAAATCGTTTGGAAACCAGTGGTTACGACACCCGATGAAATCACCCAGACAATGGAGGATGCAAATTCAGACAAAGACTGTGCCGGAATCATCACCTTCATGCATACTTTCTCCCCGTCGAAGATGTGGATTCCGGGACTGGTGCGTCTGAACAAGCCATATTGCCATCTTCATACCCAGTTCAACCGGGATCTTCCATGGGAAGAGATCGATATGGATTTTATGAACCTGAACCAATCCGCGCATGGAGACCGTGAACATGGTTTCATCGGCGCCCGTTTGCACAAACCCCGCAAGATTGTCGTCGGATACTGGGAGAATGACGATGTTCAGAGAAATCTGGCCGATTTCATGCGAAGCGCCGTGGGGGTGGCGGAATGCAAAACCTTGAAAATCGCCCGCTTCGGCGATAACATGCGGGAGGTCGCTGTGACAGAAGGCGACAAAGTGGAAGCCCAGATAAAATTCGGCTGGTCTGTCAATTATCATCCGGTCGGTGATCTGGTCCAATATGTGAACGCAGTATCCGAAACGCAGATTGATACACTGATGAAAGAATATGCTGTAAAATATTGCATGAAAACAGAGGATATCGCATCCGTCCGATATCAGGCAAAGCTTGAGATCGCGATAAAAGCTTTCCTTGAGAATGGAAAATTCAGCGCTTTTACAACAACATTTGAAGACCTATATGGACTGGAGCAGCTTCCGGGCATGGCTTGCCAGCGCTTGATGGAAAAAGGCTACGGATTCGGCGGCGAAGGCGACTGGAAAGTATCCGCCATGCTTTATATCATCAAAAAAATGTCGGCTGGATTATCCGGGGGCGCCTCCTTTATGGAAGATTATACTTATCATCTTGAGAAAGGACAGGAGCTTGTCCTTGGGGCGCACATGCTGGAAGTCTGTCCGAGTATTGCAGAAAAAACACCGAACATCGAGGTCCACCCGCTGGGGATCGGGAATCGCAATCCTCCTGCCCGGCTGACATTCAACAGTTCGACAGGAAATGC
>CAZJXH010000316.1:0-3727 GCA_964549475.1 uncultured Oscillospiraceae bacterium | reverse complement strand
AATTCCAGCATGCCCGCGACTTTGAACCCGTCCGGGCCGCACTGGGCAGAGCAGGACTTTGCTGAAGCCTTCCCTGGCTTACGTGCTCCAGAATCAGATTGACGGCAAAATCATCCTCCATGGCCAAATGGACCGTCAGAATCTCTTCCCGCTCTCCGCGATTGATCGCCAGAATTCGATGTCCGGCAATTCGGACGATGGGCTCGTGATAATCATAATACATCTCATATACCGACTCTTTTGCGGATTTCACTTTCGTATCGACGGTTCCGGTATTGCAATACACGGTCCGCAGCCGTTTCCTCAAAGCGGCGTCCTCTGAAACCGCTTCCGCAATGATGTCACAAGCGCCGGAAAACACCTCTTCGGCCGACTCTACCCCTTTATCGGGATCAAGGAAAGTATTTGCATAAACAGTCAATGCATCTTCCTCATCGCGGCATTCCAGAATTCTTTGCGCGAATCCCATCAATCCTTTTTCTTTTGCGATCATCGCTCTTGTCCGGCGTTTGGGGCGGAAAGGACGATAGATATCTTCCACTTCGGTTACTGTTTCGCACCGTTCGATGGCAAGAGACAGCTCGTCGGTTAAAAATCCCTGTTCCGCGATGAGCCGCTGGATATCTTCTTTTTTTGAGGCAAGTGCGCGATAAGCCTGCAGCTTTTCGTGCAAATCACGAAGCTGCCGGTCGTCAAGACTGTCGGTAGCCTCCTTGCGGTATCTTGCAATGAACGGAATGGTGTTCCCGTCGTCGATCAATGCCACGGCTCGCTCCACCTGGGACAGATGGATGCCGATTTCTTTTGCTATCCGTTTATAAATCAGTGAATCCGATGGCTTTTTAGACTCGGACGGCAGCCCATCGGACTTGCCTGTGGATAATTTATTCTGTTCTGTCATGATTCCTCCAAATTAGCATGATACGGCAGGGATCAGCCGTTTTGTTTCGGACTCTATTGTACCATAACTGGTGATTGTTAAAAAAGTATTTTCTACCTGGAATTGCGATGGAATTTCTTTGGAATTTCTTTGGATGTCATGATTTTAAGCATAAAAAAATATTGCATTATCAATAAAGGTTTATTACAGCTATAATACTTTTTGGTAAAATGCAGGGAACTATGGTATAATTTCCTGGTACGAGATTATGTATTTTCTACCGCACGAAATGAAAAAGATGGATTTGCACATAAAATAAAGGATGGTTTATGTGCAAAAATATGTAAATATAGGGAAAAATGAAATGGGGGAAACGATATGTCAAAAATCACACGCATTTCGACAACAATAACAGCGAGATATAGCCCTGCCAGCGGCGCAACAGACGCATTCTGGCTTGACGGACGCATTACGGGACCAAGAGAATCCAGAGCCGCGGACATCACACTGGACCGGGAAGACAAGGGATTTTTCTTTGCGACTTTTGCAACACAGTCATCAGGAGACTCCAGAAGAGATCTTGATGCGATCCGGCCGATACTGGAAAAAACCACACTGGAGATCAAGCACTCAAACAAGAATATCGACAATCAAATCACTGATCTTGCAGAATGCAGCGTCGGGGTATCCGGAAGAATGTCCATCCAGCATGAAGGCGTAAGACAGCCGTTTTTCGCGGGAATCATGGTGAAGGAGTCCGAGATCGCCGCGGTGACGATGGGCCGGGGCTGTGCTTATCTATATCGTAATGATACATTGTATCCGTTGACGAAAGATGACGCGCCGTTTGAAGCGATCGACTTCAACGGGAAAGCAATCCCGAATATTGATATATATTGCGCAGGGGTCGCAGGAACGGTCCGATATTCCAATATCGCCCAACTGCAGGTGGATGACTGTATTATTGTCTGTAACCGGGAAATCATGGAAGCGGTCGGACAAAGAGAAATCCTGAGAATCCTTTACGAGGCGCAGGACCAGTGCGATGCCGCCGGACTGGTGATAACCGCCGCCGCATCAAAGCTTCCGGGAACTCCGATTCAATTTATGATCGGTTTTGTCGAAAGCATCACCGTTGGAGAAAAGGCATCAAAAGCGGGCATGTTTCCGATTTTATCGAAACCGGCCTCTTCCTATCCGGCAAATAAGAATGAACATGCATCATCAAAAGTAGTTATTCCTCAAGATGAGGATTATGAACCGACCGAAGAAATCGACGAGGATGGCGAAGAAGAGTACGATGATGAGCTGGAAGACTATGATACCGGCAAAACGAAAAAATTCGCCCTGATCGCCATCATTGCAATTGTGCTGATCGCCTGTGGGATCGCCATCTATACCTTGACGAAAAACTTCCGCAGCGGCAACCCATCCGAATCGGGATCGGCATCGTCTTCGACCGTCCAGTCCAATGCGGAATCGACAGGCGGGCAGACGAGCGGCGCAGCCTCGAATGCCGGTTCAATAACAAGCTCCGCCAGCACATCAAAATCCGTTTCGTCCGCATCCACTTCTGCTGCAGCCGTTGTACTGCCCGCTCAGCACAAGATTGCAGCCGGTGAATTGCTGGCCAACATCGCCAAGAAATACTACAACTCCTCGGAAGGCAAATATCTGGATGCGATCATTGAAGCGAACAAGGCAAAATATCCTTCCTTTACAAGAGCGAATTATCAAGAAGGCTGGACGATCACAATTCCAAAAGTATAATAAGCAAATCATGAATGAATATTTCTTTTCAACAGCCTCCGTTTCCACAAACGGGGGTTGTTCACTATCCGGGTTATTCCAAATAATTCCAATTGTCATAAAAAGGATTTGTAAATGGATCGAAAACTTGTTAAAATAACAAAATATGAAAATTCCGATAGAAAATCGCCCTGAAATCGTATATGATAATAAAATCCGTCCTGATCAGAAGGATAAAAACATTATTATTCAGAAAGCATGAGGTAGTTTGACGATGCATAAAAAACTGTTTATCCCCGGACCCGTTGAAGTACGCGAGGGAGTCCTGTCCAGAATGGCGACTCCGATGATCGGACACCGGTCCAAAGCGGCTTCATTATTACAAAGAAACATATCCGAAAAACTGCAGAAACTCATGTATACGAAGAATGAAATCCTTCTGTCCACCTCCTCTGGAAGCGGACTGATGGAAGGCGCGGTGCGATCCTGCACCAGCAAGAAAGCCGCGGTGTTTTCCATTGGCGCATTCGGCGACCGCTGGTACAAAATGGCCATGGCGAACGGGATTCCTGCAGATAAATTCAAATCCGAGCTTGGCAAAGCGACAACGCCGGAAATGGTGGAAGAAGCCTTGAAGACCGGAGAATATGATGTTGTCTGCATTACCCACAATGAAACCGCGACCGGCGTCACCAACCCGGTCGAAGAAATCAGTGCGGTGATGAGACGCTACCCGGATGTGATCTGGTGTCTCGATGCGGTAAGCTCCCTGGGCGGAACAAAAATCGAAGTAGACCGTCTGGGCATTGATATCTGCATCACTTCCTCCCAGAAATGTCTCGGACTGCCTCCGGGACTCGCTCTGTGTTCCGTATCCGAGAAAGCGATCGAGGCGGCAAAAAAAGTGCCGCACAGGGGATTGTATTTTGATTATGTGGAATTGTATCAATTTGTAAAAGAGAGAGAATATCAATATCCTTCGACCCCGTCGCTGTCGCATATGTTCGCTTTGGACTACCAGCTTGACTGTATCATGGAGGAGGGCCTTGACGCCCGGTTCGATCGACATTATGAGATGGCGCAGGAAGTGCGTCATTG
>CAZJXH010000315.1:0-3730 GCA_964549475.1 uncultured Oscillospiraceae bacterium | reverse complement strand
GCATTGGACAGGATGGTAAAGAATGCAGCGAATATGGGTGCTAATGCTATCGTGATGATGCGTTTTGATGGCAGTGAATTAGGCCAATCAATGACAGAGGTAGTCGCCTATGGAACTGCTGTAATTGTAGAGAAGCTGTAAAATATTATGCCAATATTAACCTAACTTCCCGCAGAAATTATAACTATGGCACCTGCAAATCCCTAAAATAACCTGTTTATAGCGATATTTTTATTGTAATTTCCTGGAAACATAGTTATAATTATAACTATGGGGGGTGGAGTTTGCATGACCTATCGTGTTAATCAGGTTAACAAGAAAACGGGTGTCACTTATGTCTACGAAGTAACCTCTGCTTGGGACAAGGAAAAGAAACAGCCGCGGAATAAGCAGGTCTGTATTGGTAAGATCGATCCCCAGACAGGTGAGTTCATTCCATCTAAACGCCTTAATCCTGACCAGGCAGTTGCCAGAGATCCGGCTGTAACAGCAACCACTAAGATTGTAGGGCCGACTATGCTGCTTGATAGTATCACGTCTGAACTGGGACTGGACAAGATCTTAAAAGCTTGTTTTCCAAAAGCGTACCAACAAATTCTTTGCATGGCCTACTATCTCACTGCACGAGGCGGTTCCTTAAGTCACTGTGAACCATGGAGCAAGAGTCATGTCCAACCATACAACGGTATACTATCCAGCCAGCGCATCAGTGAAATCCTTCGTTCCATCGATGCTGACGGGCAGCAAACTTTCTTCGCCAAGTGGGGCAAGAGGGTGCTGGAGAATGATTATCTGTGTTATGATATCACCTCCATCTCTTCCTATGGCGAACTGAATGAATACGTTAAGTATGGTTACAACCGGGACGGTGACAAGCTCGCCCAGATCAACCTGGCGCTTTTATTTGGACAAGAAAGCCAGTTGCCTGTTTATTTTCACCGTTTGCCTGGTAACATAGGCGATGTCAGCACACTGCACCATTTTATTGAGACTTCCAGCTACCTTGAAATGCCTAAGCTGCATCTGGTGATGGACAAAGGCTTTTACAGCAAAAAGAATGTGGATGAACTTCTGGCAGCAAGAGACAAGTTCACCATTGCAGTGCCCAACCGGCTCAAGTGGGTCCAGCACATCATCGATGAAACCCGCGACACCATCCAGAATCCAGAAGGCTACCGGCAACTGGACGGGGAGATCCTTTACGTTCACACCCGACTATTTCCCTGGGGCAAAGAGCGCCGACGCTGTTATATGCATCTGTACTATAATGCACACGCTGCAGCCGATGCCGTTGACGGATTTACGGAAGAACTGCTGACCTACAAAACGGAACTGGAGAGTGGTAAGGTGGTAAGTGATCATGAAGATGCTTACAAAACCTTCTTTATTATCAAAGATACACCCAAACGGGGCAGAAAAGTCCTATACAACAACGAAGCGATCCAGAAATACCGGAACCGGTATGCAGGCTTTTTTACGATTTTGAGCAACGACATCAAGGATCCTGTGGAAGCACTTAGGGTTTACCGAAACAAAGACGTGGTTGAAAAGTGCTTCGATGACCTGAAAAACCAGTTAGACATGAAACGCCTTCGTATCCACAGATCGCCTGCAATGGACGGTCGCCTCTTTGTACAGTTCATTGCGGTGATCTACATAAGCGCTTTACGCAAAAAGATGCGAACCGCTGGTTTGATTGAGAAGTACACAGTCCGCGAGCTCCTTGAAGAAATGGAAACCTTAACACAAGTTACTTATTCAGGTAAGTATGGGCACATTCTTACCGAGATCACCAAACCACAGCGTCAAATTATCGAGTGTATGAACATTGTTCTGCCTACATAGTTATAATTTCACCGGGAATTTAGGATGGAAAACGTACTTTTTTACAGCAAGAGATGTTCACTGATGTCACTCGTGGCGATAAGCACATAATAGATATTCGCGTGGAAACTGGGCTCCAGTGAGAATCGGGCATCGTGCTGGTGCATGTAGAAAATCAAGCAAAGGTGCTGAACCGGAAGGAGGTCGACTTTGCAGCTGAAAAACGTGGAGAAAAGCTATAACAAAAACAGAAGTTTGTGAAGATAAGCTTGAAGGCGGTACAGTCTTCAGTTTACCGTTATATTTTATTGAACTACTGGCAAGGATGAAGAGTGAAACAATCACCAGGCAAGAAATAAGAGAGGAAATTCAGCCACGTGTATCAGAATTAATTAACCTGATAAACGATATAATTGCTGAAATAGAAAAAAGTGGAACACAGGTACTTGTCATAATTGACAACCTTGAGAAATGTGATTATGAAAAAGCATTAAACTTATTCTACTGCCACAGCACCCAGCTGACTCAGCCAATGTGTAAGATAATTTATACATTCCCCATTTCTCTTCGAAGCTCGAATAAATTCACCCAGATAAAAATGAGTTTTAACGATGACATAATGTATCCGAACATCAAAGTTCGTGAAAAAGATGAAGATATAAAGGAAACAGCTGGTAGAGCTTTTATGAAGCAAATTGTGGCAAAAAGAGTTTCTCTTGACCCATTTACGCCCGAAGCCCTTGAATACATAATTGACATGAGTGGAGGCGTTATCAGGGAGTTCATAAGAATAATTAGAGACTCGGCAATACGTGCTATAGCCAGAAGGAAAAACTTGATTGACAAAGATATTGCTGTAGAAGTAATAAACGGACTCAAAAATTCATATCAGGCGCAGTTGAGTGATGAGGATTATGAAGTACTTTTGAACATATATAAAACTAAGGACATAAAAAGAGATGAAAAACTTGTCGGCCTGCTTCATAATCTCAGTGTGCTTGAATACAAAAATGGAAGAAGCTGGTGTGATGTTAACCCTATAGTCCGATCTATTCTTGAAGAGAAAAACCTTCTTCCAAGAAAATAAAAATGAATTCAAAAGCTGATATAAAAATTATCATTAAGCAAGACTTAAAAGTTATGTTCGTCTGAAGAGCTTATAGGTAAAAATATGGAAATAGAGCCCTCTCATTTAATGAAAATTGAAGAGATAATTACACTTCTTGATCTCTCTGATGATTGTACAATTGCATTTGTGCGCTGTAACGAGCCAGTCTTATGTAATTCAATCTGCAAGGATATTTTTGAGCGGGTACATAATAGAATTTATATTTACAATATTGAAATGAATGAAGAATCCACAAATCTTTTTCAGCTTTTAGAGGATATAACTAAATCCGATTCGTATAATTCAAAACTTAATGAAAATAAAAAAATTGTATTTTTTGTTTTTGGGCTCGACTGCGCAGTAAAAAAGAAAAATGTCAACGGAAAGTCAGAAGCCCTGATTCTACTGAATTTGATGCGAGAAAAGTTTTTGGAAATCAAACACCCGATACTTATCTGGATAAACAGTGCGTCACTCAATTTAATCCTTGAAGAGGCACAGGATTTATTTTCATGGAGAACTACGATTTTTGAGTTTGATATAAAACGAAAAATAACTTCCAGTCCAATGTTCGAATTTGAGGATTTTGATGGTCTGGACAAGAAAGGACTTGAAGAACTTGTTAATTATTACAAAAATCAAATTATAGAATTTGAAGACAGTAGATTTAAAGATTCCTATAAATTTGCTTACTGGAATTACAATCTCGGAATTATTCAACTATTTATGGGTTACTCAAAAGAAGCTGCAAAATACCTTGAAACTGCTGCATTAGTATCATCCACGCTTGACAACAAA
>CAZJXH010000314.1:0-3736 GCA_964549475.1 uncultured Oscillospiraceae bacterium | reverse complement strand
GGCCGAGAAGAATCTGCCGAATAAGCGATTCCCCGGAAGGCATGTTGCAATCCGGCTGCAGGTACCATCCTCCCATGATGTGCCAATTCCCTTTTGCCGCTTGCCCGCAGATTTGCTCGAAGAGTCCGGGATCGTATTCCTCAACCTGTTTATATAATATCGCCTCATTATGGTTGAATATGAATCCATCGAATTCCTCGCAGAAAGAAACGGCCGTTCTAAAGGTCGAAAGAACCTCTGCAATCCCTTCGTCCCACTCCCATAGCCATGCAAAATCCAGGTGTGCGTTACAAACGAGATGAATCGGCTTCATTTCTAATTTTCCCCCTATAATAGTCATGCATACAATCGAAACCAGGATGAAACCATTGTGATGAATTGATTGGTATAATCATGCGGTTGTTTATGGATATAATAGTACAGCTTGGTGGAAGATAGTTTTTCAAAAAATGATTTTATCGTCGCAGGCGGGCATAAGACATCCTCGCCGCCCGCTGTGAGCATGACTGGGATATTCAACCGTCTGGCATGCGACTGCAGGTCAATGAGTCCGATTGCATGCCATCCATCCTTTTGGTTTTCCATCTCTTTTAAAGCAGCAAATGCCATATCATATCCTGTTCCTTCATTCAATTGCTTTGCAAGAAGAAAGTCCGTTCCGAAAGGCACATCCGCCGCAACGCACCTCACCCCGCGGTCTTTATACAGCGAGCCCAGCATCAGGGAACCGAATCCTCCCTGGCTGGATCCAAAAAACGAAATCCGGTCCGGCAGGACACTGGACTGCGCTTGTGCCCATCGGATGACCAGGACACAGTCCATAAGCCACTGTTTATATCCGATTTGCGCTTTGCTCGTTACGGTATCCGGCAAAACACGGAAATAGGTTCCTTCCAGTTTTTTTGTCTCATCCGGTCCTGCCGGTGTCATATACCCCAGCGGATTGATATGAATCACATTATACCCTGACATGACCAGATCGGTATGGATGCAGATTTCTGCGCCATATCCGGGCGTATGGACCAGCAGGGGTGCGGGTCCGTTCGGCGCCGGCTGCCAATAGGCGTAAAACGGCGTTCTTCCTTCCGGAAAGAATTTTATATATCGCAATCCTTTTATATGTCCGATGCATAAGGAATTTTCAAATCCATTCTCTAACAATTCGAAATTCAGTGCAGTGTCGCAGGAATGATTCGCATCGGTCCATATGTCATCCAGCCATTGATCCACTTCAATGTCAGAGGGGTAATACATTTTTCCCATACAATTTTGAGATTCCATCTTTCTTCCTTGCCTTTATATTTTACATTGATAAAGTTTCCATCCACCCGATCCCATTGTTCTATCCTTTTACTGATCCCAGTACAATCCCGGTTGTAAAATATTTCTGTAAGAATGGATAAGTGATGAGGACTGGCACCATCGCAAGAAACATTTCCGCAATATAAATGGATCGTTTTGATGCATTCAATGCAGCCGCCTGCGCATCCGTGAATGAAATCGTACCCGCTTTGCTTCGTTCGAGCAATATCTGTAAATAGGATTGCAAAGGGTATCTATCCGGGTGATTCATATATAAGATTCCGTCAAACCATGAATTCCAATGGCCCATCATACTGAACAGGCCAAGGGTTGCAATAATGGGAATCGATAATGGAATATATATTTTATACATGGATTGGAAATAGGATGCGCCGTCCATAAAGGCAGACTCCTCAATCTCTTTAGGCAGTTCTTTGAAAAAATTGACAAGCAGGATCACGAAGAAGCAATTCACTGCCGATGGCATCACCAATGCCCAGATGGAATCGATCAGGTGGAGGTTCCGGATCAAGATGTAGGTTGGAATGAGGCCTCCGTTGAATAGCATGGGGATGACCAGCAGCCATATGTAAACACTTCGATAGGGGAACTTTTTGCTGTCTTTTGATAAAGGATATGCCATCAGAAAGGTCAGCACCATACTGAGAGATGTTCCCCAAACGACTCTTTCAATGGATATCCCGAATGACTTAAGAAAGCTCATATCCACAAATGCTGTCTTGTAGGCTAAAAAATTAAATCCGACCGGCCATAGTCTCACTTCATTGGAATTAACGGCTCCTGGAGAGCTGAGAGATATAGCCAGCATATGAATTAAAGGGAGGATGCAGAGCAATCCTGCAAATATTAGGAATATGTAGTTTACTGTACTGAATATACTGATATTTTTTTGTTTTCCCATTTTGAAGCTCCTTAAAAAATACGATAATTTGCAAATCGCTTCGCCAGTTTGTAGGATGCGGTGATCAGGATCAGCCCAATAACGGACTTCAGCAAGCCCACTGCCGTTGCAAGTCCATATTGTGCTTTAAGGATCCCCATCCGGTACACCCACGTATCGATGATATCCGCTGTGTCATAAACCAGGGTATTATAAAGATTGAAAATCTGATCGAATCCAGCGTTCAATACGTTGCCGATGCTTAATGTTCCCAGCAATACCGCTACGGCGGCTATGCCCGGCAGAGTTACGTGCAGCACCTGCTTCCACCGGTTTGCCCCATCGATTTCAGCAGCCTCATATAGATTGGGATCGATTCCTGCTAATGCAGCCAGATAGATGATGGTGCCGAATCCAAATTCTTTCCATACATCTGTAAGGATGACGATGATACGGAACCAGTTTTTATCCCCAAGAAAAAATATGGGCTGGATGCCGAAAAAAGCGATAATCTGGTTGACCGCTCCTCCATTCAGAGAAAAGATATCCACAAAAATGCCACCCAGAATAACCCATGACAAAAAATGGGGAAAATAGACCATTGTCTGCACAGAACGCTTAATCAGGGAATTCTTTGCTTCATTAAGCAGTAAGGCAAAGACCAGAGGAGTCACAAAGCCCAGGATGATTTTCCATGATGCGATAATCACGGTGTTTTTCAGCACCAGCATTGTATCCGGCAATTCGAACATATACTTAAAATTGGCCAGTCCCACCCATGGTGATCCAAAAAAACCTTTTGTCGGTAAAAAGTCCTGAAATGCAATTACAATACCGACCATCGGGATATACGCAAATATGACGAGAAACACCAGTCCTGTCAATACCATCAGGTGCAGCTGCCATGTTTGTCCAAGTTTCATGCTTTTTAGCTTCATTATTAAGTCACCTCGACTATGATTTTTTTATCGTCCTGATATCATGATATTCTATTTGGATACGAGGGAACAGAAGATTATTTTTACTTTCGGCAATATATTTTACTGATTAAAGCAGGTTCTTCTGCTTTCCGCTTTTCTGGATCCCGGATATTATGTCGCACACGAAAAGCAGCTGCGGGATTGTGTTTTCCACAGCTGATTTATTTTATTTCACAGATCTGTTTTATAAAGAATGGGCAGGACTTTCTTCGAAAATCTTTCTTGGAACCTTATGGGGATTTACTCGAGGCTTTCTTTGATTTCTTTTGCAATCTGGTCTCCCCCGAGCCTGTGCCACTTCTCGGCAAAATCATCGAATTCACTGAGGGGGGCCCCCATGATGATCTTGATAAAGACTTCAGCCTCCAGTTTATCCAGGGATGCCCCTTTGGATATCATCGTCGTAGTTGGCGTGCCGTTATAATCCGCATATTTGAGATTCGTCTTGTAATTGCCCACCACCACTTCCGATTCATAGTAAACTTTAGCCATGGCCCATCCGAGCGGGTCCCCCTTTTCAATCATAGAAACAAGCACCAGTCCTCCGGCATTC
>CAZJXH010000313.1:0-3775 GCA_964549475.1 uncultured Oscillospiraceae bacterium | reverse complement strand
TGATGGGTTGAATCGCACAGACGGGAGGAAGAAAATATGATGGAATACAGGACAGCGATCGGGCAGGACAGCCATGGATTTATCGTGACGGACAGTCGCCGATTTACCGAGCCGGCCAGTTCGACGGATGAAGCCCGAAAACCGCTCGTTCTTGCCGGCGTTGTCATACCGGATATAGCAGGACTGGAAGGCAACAGTGACGCGGATGTGGTCTTTCATGCCTTGACAAACGCCATTTCCGGGATCAGCTGTGTCAATATCCTGGGAGCGGTGTCGGACGAGATGTGCCTGGATAGATCGATCAAGGACAGCAGGGAGTATGTGGCGGTCGCATTGAAGACTCTTGGGGAATACAAGCTGCTCCATCTCTCTTTTTCAATTGAATGCAAGAAGCCTGCCATCACTCCTTTTATTAAAGAGATGAGAGAAAGCATTGCAAAAACAACCAAACTGCCTTGTGATTCCATCGGCATCACCGCGACATCCGGCGAAGGGCTTACCGATTTCGGACGGGGGCTTGGAATCCAGGTTTTCTGCATGATAACCGTAAAAAGAGAACTCTTATGAAGAAAAAGTACGGATTGATCGGCCATCCTCTGGGGCATACCCTTTCTCCGGCACTCCACAGACAAATCATGAAAGACTGTGGGATTGAAGGAACTTACCGGGCTTATGACATTGACCCGGAGCGGTTCGGAGAGAGAGTCGGAAAATTGATGAACCGGCTGGATGGATTCAACATCACCATTCCCTATAAAGAGAAAATAGCTGCGGAATTGATCGATATCGACGAGGCAAGCAGACCATTCGGCGCGATCAATACGGTTTTCCGCCATCGTGGATACAACACGGATTACCTGGGCTTTCGACGCTGCGGCATCCCGTTTTATAAAAAACGGGTACTGCTGCTCGGCGCCGGGGGCGTCGGCAGAGTGCTGCTGTACGAAGCAGTCCGGGCGGGCGCGAAAGAAGTGACGATCTGCACCCGCAGGCCGGAACAGGCGCTGACTCTCCGGAACGAGTTGAAGGAAGCCCTTGGGTACGACCAGGTGCTTCTTTGTGACCGGACGAAGCTGACTTCGGTGTATGATGTGATTTTAAATGCGACTCCGGTTGGAATGTGGCCGGCTTGCGATGGCATCCCTGTCCCCAAAGAAATTCTTCCGGGTGCGGAATATGTGTTTGATTCCATTTACAACCCCCTGGCGACGAAGCTGGTCCTGGCGGCGCGATCGGTGGGGGTTCAGGCGCAAAACGGACTGGCCATGCTTTATCACCAGGCGCTCGAAGCGCAGAAGATATGGAATCCGGACGCTGATTTTTCCACTCTTTCTGCTTTGATGCATCAGGTTAAGCTAAAAAGAAGGCTTCTCCGGCTTTTCCCGGTCAAGCTTGTGTTGACCGGATTCATGGGCAGCGGCAAGACGACAGTGGGGAAGGCTTTGGCAAAAGCCCTTCATGTCGGATTTGTGGATCTGGATGTCTGTGTGGTTGAAGAAAAGAGAAAGCCGATTCATGAAATTTTTAAAAACGAGGGAGAGCCGGCATTCAGGCAGGCGGAACAATTATGTCTGTCCCGGGTGCTGAAAGAAAAGCGGACCTTGGTGATCGCTACCGGGGGAGGCGCGCTGATGAACCCCGAAAACGTGGAACTGGTCCGGAAACATCAGGGATTCATCTTGTTTTTGTCCGTGGATCTGGAGGTTATCCGGTCGCGTGTCGGCAAAGCCAATGACCGTCCGCTGCTTCACGGGAAAGAGGAGGAACAGGTCCGGAATCTTTATGAATCGCGTGTCCCGGTTTATAATTCCATCGCGGATTGCGTTGTCGAAGCGGGAGGAAGTGTGAACGATACCGTCCTTTGTATCAAAACAATGCTGAATGGCTGAAGCGACTTGTAAAAAATTGAGTTTTAAGTGGTAACATGGGCCGTTTTGCTATAGAATAAGAGCAGGACGGCACGGAAGGAGTTTTAAATATGATTTTAGTTTTAAAATATGGAACAACAAAAGAACAGACGCTGGAGCTTTGCCAGTGGGTTTCCTCATTCGGTGTGCAGGCGAATCCGATTTTCGGAAGCGACACCATCATTGTAGGACTTGTCGGGGATACTTCCACGATTGATATCCATACCATCGAGAACGATGACCGCGTCGAAAAAGTGATGAAGGTCCAGGAACCATTTAAAAAGGCGAACCGAAAGTTCCATCCGGACAATACTCAGATCCGTGTCGGGAATGTCACCATAGGAGGCAAACAGATCATCCTGGCCGCAGGTCCCTGTTCGGTTGAATCGGAAGAACAGATGGCGGAAATCGCAGCCAAGGTGAAAGCCGCCGGAGCCGTGATGATGCGCGGAGGCGCGTTCAAGCCCCGGACATCCCCCTATTCTTTCCAGGGATTGCGGGCGGAAGGCCTTCTGTATATGAAAAAAGCAAGAGAATTGACCGGGCTGCCTGTTGTCTCCGAAATCACCAATCCGTCCCAGCTGGAGCTTTTTAACGAATATGTGGACATCATCCAGGTCGGAACCCGGAACATGCAGAATTTCGAATTGCTGAAAGAGCTTGGCCATTGCAGCAAGCCGGTTCTGCTGAAACGCGGGTTTTCCAACACCATCGAGGAATTGCTGATGTCGGCGGAATACATCATGAGCGGCGGAAACGAGAAGGTTATCCTGTGTGAGCGAGGAATCCGCACGTTCGAGACAGCGACACGCAATACCCTGGATATCAGCGCGATCCCGATGCTCAAGCGGATGTCGCATCTGCCTGTTTTTGTCGATCCCAGCCATGCGAGCGGGATTGCATGGCTTGTCGAACCGTTGTCCATGGCGGCTCTTGCCGCAGGTGCGGACGGACTGATCATCGAAGTTCACAATGACCCGAAAAATGCATGGTCAGATGGACAGCAATCGCTGACACCGGAGGCTTTCACAGAGCTTACCGGCAAGCTGCGTCCGCTGGCTGCATTGCTGGGGCGTGAAATATAAAATTTTGATCATACCAAAAAAACAAAGGAGGATGCATTTATGCCGGAGATTCTAGCAAAGACAAGCATGGGCAGTTATGAGGTGACAATTGCGAACCGATCTCTTTCAACCGTTGGTAAAAGAGCGAAATCCCTTGTCAAAGGTACCAAAGCATTTATTGTCACAGACGAAAACGTCGCAAAAATATATCTGAAAAAGGTCAAGGAATCCCTGGAGTCTGCCGGATTCAACGTGGAGAGCCATGTGACCGCTCCCGGGGAGGAAAGCAAGAACCAGGCCTCTCTTTTTGTCCTATATGATCGATTCCACGATTTCGGCATCACCCGGTCGGATTTGATTGTCGCTCTGGGCGGCGGGGTTGTCGGCGATTTGACCGGATTCGCCGCAGCGACCTATTTGCGCGGGATTCCGCTGATCCAGCTTCCAACCACGCTTTTGGCCCAGGTGGATTCCTCCATCGGAGGGAAAACAGCGATCGACCTGCCATACGGCAAGAATCTGGTCGGATCGTTCTACCATCCGCTGGCGGTGATCATGGATCCGAGCGTTCTTGCGACATTGCCCAGAACCGTGATGAACGAAGGAATGGCTGAAGTGATCAAATACGGCTGCATTCGGGACCGGGACCTGTTTGAACAGATCGAATCCAACCGGATGGACCTGGAATGGGTGCTGGAACGATGCATTCATATCAAGACAACGGTGGTTGCAAAAGATGAACGGGACCCCGGTGAAAGGATGCCGGACAATTTCGGACATACCGTCGGACATGCCATTGAAAAA
>CAZJXH010000312.1:0-3788 GCA_964549475.1 uncultured Oscillospiraceae bacterium | reverse complement strand
ACCTTATTGCATCGACCAGACCAATCAGCAATCCTATGTGGACCGGAATCGGGTACGACTGGAGCTCCTGCCTGATTTTCAGCAGCTGTTCGGCCGCGATGTCTCCCCCTCCATTTTAAAAACAAGAAGCCTCTGCCTCCAGGATGCCGTCTATCTTGACAATGTGTCAAAAATCGAATTCCAATCACTGCTGCATGGCGATTTTCTGCCGTGTGATGCACTGAATCTTCTGGATCCGGCTATCCTGTCCCGCGTAGTCCGATGCCTTTTCGAGAAAGTGAAGGGGGACAAGCAGAATCTGTCCCAGATACAGACCGATACCATCCTTCGAATCGTTAAAAAGAAAAAGGAAGGGTCGGTGATCCACTTGTCGGACGGCTTTTGCGCTGTAATCACCAGGCAGGAACTGCATTTCATGAAACAAAGCGATTGGAATGAGGACATTCGACAAAAGAAAGAGATACGGGAAAAAGAAAGAAACATTCATATTCCTCTGATTATTCCAGCCAAGCGATATGAAGAAGAAATTAAAATGGTTATCTGCACAAAACTCATTGAGAATCCGGAAGAAGTAGATTATAATGCTATCGCACGGAGTTTTCCGTACGAAAAAGCAAAAGGCTGCGTATGGCGCTATCGTAAAGAAGGGGACTGGATCCGGCCGAACAGGGGCAGTGGAAAAAAACCCCTGAAGAAATATTTTATCGATAAGAAAATTCCTCGTGATCAAAGAGACCATGCCCTTCTTTTGGCACAGGGGTCCGAGATCCTGTGGATTCCGGAACTGGAAGGAAACCGGATCAGAAAGCCATCCTTTTCCGAACAGGAGCCGACCTTGTCCTCCGGCCGGGAGCTGGCAGAATATGTATATATCAAACTGGAACATCGTTCATAGTTCAGTAAAGAATTGAACATCTTCCATGCAATATTAAATGGTACAATGTAGTTAAATAGGAGGAATCATGGCAAAATATATCCAAGAAGTGCTAATTGACAAAGATACGATCCACGAAATGGTGAAACGAGTCGGAAGACAAATTTCAAAGGACTATGAGGGCAAAGAAATTTTGATGGTTTGCGTATTGAGAGGCGCCTTTATTTTTATGGCTGATCTTGTCCGTGAAGTCACGATACCGGTTGTTGTGGATTTTATGTCTGTTTCCAGCTACGGAGACGGAACGTCGACAAGCGGAGTGGTTCGGATCCTGCGGGATCTGGATACCGATATTACCGGGAAGCATGTGATTATCGTGGAAGACATCATTGATTCCGGATTGACATTGAAACATCTTAAAGAACTGCTTTTAACAAGGAACCCCGCCAGCATCGCGATTTGTACCGCTTTTGACAAACTGGAGCGCCGTCAGATCCAGGTTCATGTCGATTATTGCGGGATCGAGATTCCCGATGAGTTTATCGTAGGATACGGGCTGGATTATAATGGAAGCTATCGGCATTTGGCCGATGTATGTATATTAGGAGATGATGGAGGAAATAAAAAATGAAAAAACCGAGTCCTATTCGAGGACTGTCATTCTATGCGATCATGCTGGTGGTTATTTTATCCCTGTCTTTTTTGGTGACTCAAAACACAGGCAAAAAGCAAGTGACGGTATCTTATGTCATTTCCCAGATTGAAGAGGGAAAGATTTCCGAGGTCACGGTCAATGGGTATTCATTGGTGGCAAAACCGAAGAACCCGGCTGCAGGAGAGGCGACAGAGATCACAGTAAAGGTCTCAGCGTTCTGGATGCAGAAAATTTATGAGACATTGGAAGCCGCGAAAGTGAAGGATGCGTCCTTTATTTACGATTACAAAGAACCGGTTGACATGTCGACATGGATCAACTTGATTTTTATCATCCTGATGATTGCAGGAATCGGCTTGTTTATCTGGTTTACCTACAGCAGACAGAATGCGGACGGCAAAAGTGCGATGAGCTTTGGAAGAAGCCGCGCCAGACTGAATGATCCGACGAAGAATCAGGTTACATTCAAAGATGTCGCGGGTGCGGACGAAGAAAAGGAAGAATTGACGGAAATTGTTGATTTTTTGAAGAAACCGGCAAAGTACATCGAGCTTGGGGCGAAAATCCCCAAAGGAGTCTTGCTTGTTGGCGCTCCCGGTACCGGCAAGACCCTGCTTGCGAAAGCTGTCGCGGGAGAAGCGGGGGTCCCTTTTTATTCCATATCCGGTTCGGATTTTGTGGAAATGTTCGTCGGAGTCGGCGCGTCAAGAGTGCGTGACCTTTTTGAAACAGCGAAGAAGAAATCGCCATGTATTGTTTTTATTGACGAGATCGATGCGGTAGGAAGACACCGCGGCGCCGGTATGGGTGGTGGACATGATGAGCGGGAGCAGACATTGAATCAGCTTCTGGTTGAAATGGATGGATTTGGTCCGAATGAAGGCGTTATTGTCATGGCGGCGACGAATCGTCCGGACATTCTGGATCCTGCATTATTAAGACCCGGTCGTTTTGACCGCCGAATTGCTGTAACAAGGCCCGATATCAGAGGCCGCGAGGAAATCCTGATTGTTCATGCCAGGAATAAACCGCTTGACGAAAGCGTTGACCTTAAAGAAATTGCTAAAATGACACCCGGCTTTACAGGAGCGGATCTGGCGAATCTTCTGAACGAGGCGGCTTTGCTTGCCGCACGCAGAGGTGCAAAAAAGATCATTTATGAGGATATCTCCGAGGCGGTATTTAAAATAATGGTGGGACCTGAGAAGAAGAGCCGTTTGATCAGTGAAAAAGAAAAGAAGCTGACCGCGTTTCACGAAGCCGGACACGCTATTGTTTTAAGGGCATTATCTGAAACAAACAAAGTGGAGAGGGTTTCCATTATTCCGTCCGGTGCTGCCGGCGGATACACGGCACACAAGCCGCATGAGGACATGTACTACACGACCAAGCACAACCTGATGGTCGAAATCATGGTTTCTTTGGGCGGCAGAGCCGCAGAACAGATCATTCTCGGGGAGATCAGCACCGGCGCATCCTCGGATCTTCAAGCATGCAATGCGGTTGCAAGAGATATGATCACAAAATATGGTATGAGCGACAAAATTCCAAATCTTGTTTTTGCTACCGAAGGGGAGGTTTTCCTGGGCAAGGATTATGGACACATCAGAGACTACAGCGATAAGCTTGCCGCGATTATTGATGACGAAATCAAAGCAATCATCGACAGCGCCTACCAGCAAGTGCTTGATCTCCTTAAAGAGAAGGTGGATGTATTGAACCGATTGGCCGAGACGCTCCTGCTCAAGGAGAAAATCGACGGACCGGAATTTGAAGCGGTCTATCTCGGTGTTCCATTTGATGAGAGCACACTTTCCAAGTATTCGACGGACAGGAATTCTGCGGTTGGAAGCATAGTGGAACCCCAGGAAGAGAATGACAAGTCCGACCAGAAACCATCCGAGGAATATACCCACCCAATCCACTGAACGACTAAAATGCAAATGAATTGACAATACCCCGCTATCAAGAGCAAAACCTGATAGCGGGGTGTTTTTTTACCTTTTTGGAGGTATAATAATACAAATACACGCAAACTGTAGAAAAACGTTAATAAAAGTGCACGAATACAGGATTGTAATTTGTGAAATAAAAAGGTATTCTTACTGTACAATCTAAAAAATCAGAAAAGGAGGTATGCAATATGCATGAGAAAAGAACACGAATTCAATTTTTTAATACACTTTTAAGAGCCGAAGAACAGGCTCCCGGGGCCAGTATGAATCTACAGAACAAATTGGAGTTTCCCTTGCCCTGGAA
>CAZJXH010000311.1:0-3791 GCA_964549475.1 uncultured Oscillospiraceae bacterium | reverse complement strand
GGTGGAAGACCCTCGCTAGAATCGGGGTTCACCAGTCGATCCATCCTCCGCTCTCGATGTTGCATAGACCTGCTTTCCGACCAATCCGCAAGCCTGGGCGAAATTATTTCCGGCATTGAGGTTCTGTATCTGCTCCAATACACTGAATTGCGCCATTTGAGCGATGAATTCCGTGTCCTCCATCGGGCTCAACGGGTCCTGGTTCTTCAACTGGGCAACAAGGATCTGCATAAACTCGTCTTTCCCTAATTCCTTGGTTACTTTCCTTGTTGTACTGTCTGAAGAGGTTTTTGCTGTACCGGCCGTACCGGTAACTGTCTGAGTATCCATTCTTTTCTCCTTTCCCGTTATGGTTTCTCTTTTGATCAAAATGGTTGGTATATATGGATTTATGCTAACAGATTGATTCTTCCCTGGTCTCTCTGATAAAAATGATGCAGTCTGCTTTCTTCTATTTGCTTCCCTTCCTGGTTTGTTTTCAATATCGGTTCATTCGCCTGCTGTCTGCTGCTTTGATCCTGGCTGTTCTGGAACGGGGTGTTTTCTTGTGAGGATGCCTGAAAGTTGATGTTGACCTGATCGCACAAGATTCCTTGCCGGGATAACCCTTCTTTCAGTTGATTGACATTTTCCGCCAGCAGCGCCTGCATGGACGGATCATTTGTATGGATATCCGCATGGATTGCAGTCCCGTGCTGTGTAATCCTGATGTGGAGCTCTCCATACTGTTCCGGCTTTAGTCTGATGATCAGACTGTCTCCATCCGGACTTTTTTGAAGATACTGGATGGATTTCACCATTTTTTCCGCAAGGGGCGATGCTTTGAAATCTTTCAGAGTCGTTTCGGTGACTTCCGCTTCTTGAAAGGAAGTATCCGGATTGTTTTGCCTGATCTCTTCTTTCTGAATCAGACTGACAAACCGTTCCGGTTGGATCCCGGATGTCTCATTGCCATTCCGGGCCTCGACGGATGTGCTCTTGTCCTCTTTTGCATTCGGATCAGAGAAATTGGTTTCTCCTTTTTTCATCTGGCTGTCCGTTCCCTTTTCGATCTGAAGTGGATCGAAGGCTTCGGCTTTATCGGTTTCCGGATGATTCGCCTGTTTGATGGAATTTTCTGTTTCCCCTTGCGAAAGCATTGTATCGGCAGAAGGATGGATGATTTTCTTGTCCGTTGGCACGGATTCCATTGTTTCCGATTCTGCTGGATCATTCATTTTTATCATTCCATTTGTTTCTGGTCCGTTTTTGGTTTGTATGGATTCCGTCTGGTCCTGGATAGTGGAATTGTCCGTTTTATTTATTATGTCCGTTGTTTGTCCATCCTTTGGATGCAGAGATTTCGCGGATTCCTGTATTGTGGTTTTGTCTGATCCGTTTTTCGCTTTCATTTCCTTAATTTTATCTGACTGACCAGTACTGGATGCGTCAAGCTCATTGAAATCGGATGCTTTGCTTGTCTCATCTACTTCTTGTATTGTTTTTAGTTGTCCAGATACCCCCGTTTCTTGTAGGGTATAATTGTCTGATTGATTCATTCCGTTTTGATTTTGAATGGTTTTTTGCTGTCCGGAATTCGAAGGGTCAATTTCCGTAAAATTGTCTGATTGATTCGAACCGGATGCGGCTTGTGCGATAGAGGGCTGGCCAGCGGTTTGAACAAAAAGAGAATCTTCCTCCATTTCGGTTCCTTTATTTTCCAATGAGGATGAAAACAACGTTTGCGGCAAGCGGATATCCCCTTCATTTACGGAAGAAGAGAATTGTCCGGTGGCTGCATCCTTTGATGCTGCTGCCAGGATTGTCTGATCTTCCTGTGTCAGCGGTTTTATCGGCGCTTGTGTCGGCACCGTCGCTGGTTGATTTGTATTTTGCATCGGAGCAGCGGATTTGTCAGTCGGAAATACCATGGATCCGGATGTTTCCGACAAGATGGAGGATCCGGATGTTCCATTGTAGAAAATCACCGGTGGTTGTTCCAACAGAGAGATTTCCGTTTTTTCAGATGGAATCACCGGTTGATTGTCCGGAGAAATCGTTTCAAGGATCGATTGGAATCCTTTTTTTGTCTTTTTCGTTTCCCCTTTGTTTATAGATTCTCGGTCTTCTGATTCACCGATTTTTATATAGCTGCTCAAGGTATTTCCTGTACTGGCCTGAAATGGATCTATTCCGCTTTTTCCTGGTAGAATCTGGTTCATTTTTGTTATCCCTCCTTTCTTTTCTATTTCGCGATCGCGGCAAGGATCTGCGAGGCTTTTGCCGGGGTCATCAGTGATAATATCTGTGCGACGGTTTTCTGGTCCATGCTTTTCAGAACCGTCACCGCTTGTTTGTTGCTTTCATCAATCGCAAATATGTCTGCCGCTTTTTGCGGCGACATCGCTGTATAAATGGCGACAAGCTGATCCGTTTCCAGTTTTTCGGTTGTAAGGGAAGCTTTCAATTTGTCGATTTCTGCTTTTTGTTTTTCCACTTCCGCCTTGTCGAGTTTCACCTGGTTCTGGTCCGCGGCGAGTTTGGTCAGGGAGTCATTCAAGTATTTGGTTGAGGTGTCGAGATCCAATTGCTTCTGTGCAAGGAGATCCGCCTGGGTCTGCTCGATTTGAAGAAAGGCAATGGCCGTTGTTTTCAGATCGGCGATATTGAAAAACAATCCGGCGCCGAACAACCCCACACAGAGCAGGCAGAAGGAGAATCCAATCATCAATCCTTTGATCAGCGGGTGGGCTGACTTTTTTTTAATCTTCGGGCTCTTGACTGGCGGCAGCGACAACGGTTGTTTCACGAATATTCCTCCTGTTCATTTCCGATTTTCCGATAAAACGGGTTTCCCTTTTCTATCCATCCTTGCGTTCAGATCCATTGATCCCGCTCTGTTTATTTACTGATTCAACTATGCTTATTTGGAGTCTTCATTTGGAAGAGTACAAATTCTTCGATTTCCGCTTCCTGTTCTTTTTGGCTTTCATAAAGGAATTCTTCATATTGTTTTTCTTCCAGTTTCTGAAGCCCTTTGATCTCTCCCATGATTTTTTTCAGTTCGTCCTGGCATAGGGCCAGTTCTTTTTCAATTTTCTCGATCATCAATTTCTGATGGATCAGCTGCCTGGACAATGCTTCCATGCAATACACATATTGTGTCAGTGAGTTTGAATCGGTTCCCTCCGCTAATATCATCAGCCACTGCTGCTGCATATCCTGTATGTCTTTTTCAAGCTGATCGGCCAGATTTTTTGCAGCCGCCCACTGTCGCATGATTTCTGCCAGTTTCTTCTTTGTCTGGCTTTCCTGGATTTGTTTGGTTTTTAAAAATGTCAGGAGAGTGAATTTGAATTTTTTCATTCGGCCTCCTCTACTGTTGTCTTCATCCATGCCAGCGTCTGTTCGAAATCCGATTGTTCTTCCACTTCCTGGCATAGGAATTTTTTAATCCGGGGATGGAAGAGAATGGCTTCGTCAATCTCCGGGCTGCTTCCCTTTTTGTATGCGCCGACTTGGATCAGATCCTGCGCTTCTGCGTAAACACTCATCGTGCTTTTAATTTTCCCTGCAAGGACTTTTTGTTCCCTGCTCACAATATCTGGCATGACTCTGCTTACGCTGCTTAATACATCAATGGCCGGATAATGATTTTGGTGGGCGAGTTTCCTTGACAGGACAATATGCCCATCCAGGATTCCTCTTACTGCATCGGCGCTTGGCTCATTCTGGTCATCGCCTTCGACCAGGACAGTATACAGTCCTGTGAATGATCCCGTTTCGGAATTCCCGTACCTTTTGCGCAATCG
>CAZJXH010000310.1:338-3814 GCA_964549475.1 uncultured Oscillospiraceae bacterium | reverse complement strand
CATGGTTACATCAAATCGATTCCGACCGCTCTCGATGAATCGGCCAAACTGGACGGGTGCAATACAATTAAAACTTTCTTCTGGATTATCTTCCCGCTTGCGGCTCCAATGACTGCAACGGTTGTTATCATTGAGACGCTGTTTTTTTGGAACGACTTTCTATTCCCGCTTATTGTCCTGCAAAGTGACAATAACAGGACGCTGATCACCGGCCTTGTTAATTTTTCGGCCACCCATCTGCAGCAGTGGGATAAGCTTCTTGCCGGCACGGTGATGATCGAACTCCCCATTTTAGCTCTTTATTTGATTCTGCAGCGTTATATTATTGACGGCCTTGTCACAGGCGCAGTCAAGTCGTAGATCAATCTGTTCGAGTATGTTGATTGCTCAAAGGCAAAGAGATTGCTGCAAGAGGAATCAATCGGGGGGAGAAATGATATGAAAGGAAATGCATCGATATTTGAATTGCTTGAATCTGCCATAGAGAAAATCAAGCGAATCTATCCTGCGGACTGGTTTATTTCCAATGCAGAATGGGATTCGCATCCATATACGCTGTTCAGCAATCTGTCCAATTCTCGAAAAAACATGCCGCACAGTGAATATCAAGTGCATTCATTTTATGAATGCACGATTCTGCTTGAGGGCAGGAGTGCGGTCAGAGTGGAGGATAATGTCAAGGAGATGGACGCGGGAGATGTTTTTATCCTGCTTCCGGGACAGTACCATCAGGACCTTCCTTTTGAAACCGGGAGATATCTGGCTATGTGGATGGCATTTGAACCCGGTGAAGTGCGTGTGCATCTGGCTGGACGCGGCGATGACAATGAGGTGTTTGTAAAAGGGCATTGCACACTTGACATCGACTATATTTTATACAGCGGGCTTTTTTACGACATACAGAAGGAATTGAACCACCATTCCCGATGGTCCCTGGACATCATCAAGATCGACCTGTTGAATCTTCTCATCATTATCAATAAAAACCTGGAGCTGAAAAAACATACGGACAGCGGCGAAGACTGGAAAAACGCCATTGTGAAATCGGTTATCCAGTATATTAATGACAATTATCAAAAAAATCCGACATTAAGCGATATTGCGCAGCGTTTCGGAATCAGCATGAATTATCTGAACAGCATTTTTAAAGCAAGTGCCGGGAAAACAGTCATCAATTATTTCAATGATTACAAAATCATCAAGGCCAAGGAGCTTTTGCGCACGACGGATATGAGAATCAAGGAAATCGCCATTGTGCTTGATTATTATGACCAATACCATTTTTGCAAATCCTTCAAGAAAAGCATCGGCATCAGTCCGACGGAATTCAGAAGATCCGCGGTTCCTTTAGAAAAAAAGCCTGAGTAACAGCAAGAATTCATATTTTACATCAAGTCAGCATTTATATCCATTGTTGCGGGGGACTGATGCAGATATGATGAAGTCACAAGAATGATTCAATAATATTTTAGGAGGTAACATTATGAAATTAGCAGCATTAGGTGGAAACATCACTGGGAAATTGAACACCCCCGAATGGCCCATTTTCGACCAATCCGATATCGACGGGGTCGCGGATTCGGTTCGCAGCGGCATATGGGCATTCAGAGGACCGATTGAACAGAAGTTTGAAAAAGCCTGGGCGGATTATTGCGGAGCGAAACATGGAATCGCCTGCACAAACGGAACCCATGCGCTGCGCATGGCGCTTGAAGCGCTCGGCGTCGGCGCCGGCGATGAAGTGATTGTTCCGGCTCTGACCTGGCAGGCGACGGCAGCGTCGGTTCTCGACGTCAATGCGGTTCCGGTCCTTGTCGATATCGATCCGACCACCTATACGATCGACCCCGCGAAAATTATCGAAGCGATCACGCCGCGTACCAAGTGCATCATTCCAGTGCATCTTTACTGCAGAATGTCCGATATGGATGCGATTATGAAAATCGCTTCGGATTACCATCTCTTTGTGATTGAAGACTGCTCGCATCAGCACGGCTCGATGTGGAGAGGCAAGGCTGCCGGGACGATCGGGAACATCGGCACATTCAGCCTTCAGGCTTCCAAGCTCCTCAACGTCGGCGACGGCGGCATCCTGCTCACAAACGATGACTATTACAATGATATTCTCCAATCGCTGAAGATCTGCGGCAGGCCCGACCGAAAGGGCGCTCCTGCCATGCAGAGCGGAAATTTCCGCATGACGGAAATGCAGGCTGCCCTCGGGATTACCCAGCTGGACAAATTCAAAGCCCAGAACGACCTCAGATTCAGCAATATGAACCGTCTCGAGAAAAACCTCAAGGGCCTTGCACCAATCGAACTGCTCCGGCATCCGGATGGCGTGACCTTCCAGGCGGCTTATAATTATACGTTCAAATTCATCAGCGAAAAGGCCAATGGCATCCACAGGGACGTTTTCATGAAAGCGCTTAATGCAGAGCTTGGCCTGTCCGATGAGAAGAGCCCGATCACCTGCACTTATGTTCCGCTGACGAACAGCACGCTTTACAGACCTTTCAGCAAGCAGACCCACAAACTTTCCGACGAGTACTGCAAGCTGATCGACCCGGCCCGTTTCCATGCGCCGGAAGCCAACAAAGCCCATTACACCGAAGGGGTCACCTTCATTCACTATATCCTGCTCGGCCAGCCGGGGGATATGGACATTCTGGCGGATGCGATCATCAAGGTCTGCACCAATCTTGACGAACTTCAACAGATTGCATACATCTCTAAAGCCGGCAAAGACAACTAATTAAAAAAGGAATACAGCGTTGATCCTTTGAAAGGGGATATCTGAAATGGTTGAAGGAAAACTGAAGGTTTGCGTTGTCGGATTAAATGTCGGGAAATGCCATATAGAAGATTATCTGGCAAGCAAATCTGTCGCAGAACTGATAATTTGCGATATGAATCAATCCCTGCTGCATGAAATCGGCGATCGGTATGGCATTCAAAAGCGCTACAGCGATTTTAGCGATATGCTGGAGAAAGAAAAGCCGGATGCGGTCAGCATTACAGTACCGAATAAGCTGCATATGCCGCTGACCCTCCAGGCGATGGAAGCCGGATGCCATGTATTGTGTGAAAAGCCCATGGCGATTAATGCCGAAGAAGCGGAAAAAATGCTGAAGGCATCCAAGGCGTGCGGCAAAAAACTGATGATCAATTTCAATCAGCGCTTTGACCCCTCCCGGCAGGCAATCAAAGAAATGATCGACAGCGGAAAACTGGGAGACATCTATTATGTCAGAACATTGTGGCACCGGAGGCGCGGAGTGCCCTGGTGGTATCCGTTTCATAAAGGAAAAGCGATGCTCGGAGGCGGACCGCTGATTGATCTTGGGGTGCATGTCCTGGACCGGGCCATGTGGCTTTGGGGTGCTCCCGAACCCGAATATGTCCTGGGCAGCACTTTCTGCAAGATCGCGGGCGACGATGCCAAGGGTGTTCCGGTGACGAATTATGAATCCGTC
>CAZJXH010000310.1:0-328 GCA_964549475.1 uncultured Oscillospiraceae bacterium | reverse complement strand
GATTTGAACTGGAAGACATGGCAGTGGCGATGATTCGGATGAAGAATGGCGGGATGCTGGAACTGGAAGCATCCTGGGCGGCTAACCGCGAAAATGAGGAAATCACCACACAGATCTATGGTTCGAAAGGCGGCGCGCTGATCCGTTCTATTGTCGGAGATGAAAGTGCGACAAAAGAAGAATTGTATCTGGATATCGACGGAAAACAATGCAATCTCCAGTTTGACAAAAAGTCTTTGCCACAGGTGCCAACCATTCGTCAAGCATTTCTGGACGCCATTATAAATGATACAGCAGTTCCCTGCACACCGGAACAAGGACTGATGAT
>CAZJXH010000309.1:3292-3842 GCA_964549475.1 uncultured Oscillospiraceae bacterium | reverse complement strand
GCGGGACCGGGACCGGTTTGAAACGATTGAATCCAACCGGATGGACCTGGAATGGGTGCTGGAACGATGCATTCATTTCAAGACAACGGTGGTTGCAAAAGATGAACGGGACACCGGTGAAAGGATGCTGCTCAATTTCGGACATACCGTCGGACATGCCATTGAGAAAGTGACGGCCTACCGGGATTTTTCCCATGGACAGTCGGTGGCGATCGGCATGGCGGCCGCATGCAGGATGGGAGAACGCCTCGGGGTGACGAAAGCCGGCACAGCCGAAAAGGTGAAGGCCTGTCTCGAAAAATTCGGTCTTCCCACCGAATGCACGCTTCCGGCGGAAGAAATCCTGACGGCGATCCGCTCGGATAAAAAGACGTTTTCGGACACGGTCTACTTAGTCCTGCTGAAAGAAATCGGGGAAGGCGTTTTATACCCCATGAATGCCGCAACCCTCAACCAAGTTTTGCGGGAGGTCCTGGAGCATGCCTGATCTGTTTGTGCAGCCGGGAAGATTGACGGGCGGGCTTACAGTCCCTCCATCAAAAAGCATGGC
>CAZJXH010000309.1:0-3282 GCA_964549475.1 uncultured Oscillospiraceae bacterium | reverse complement strand
GCACGCACGTCCATGGAGGCTGTGCGCACCCGCCTCGCAGGCCGCTTTGACCAGGAATCATCAAAAGACATCCAGGCAACCATCCAGGTCGTCAAAGCCCTGCTATCCGGAGAGAAAGAGCTGTTCTGCAATGAATCCGGATCGACTCTGCGGTTTATGATTCCTCTTGCCGCGGTACTGGGGAAAGAAGTGATTTTTACCGGAGCCGGCCGGCTGCCGGCCCGCCCGCTGACAGAATACACATCCATTCTTGGTGACAAGGGGATAAGCCTTGCATTCCCTGCGACCGGGACTTTGCCGCTTACAATAAAGGGGCAGCTGCTGCCGGGGGAGTTTTTTGTTCCCGGGGACATCAGCTCCCAATATGTGACCGGCCTGCTGCTGGCGCTGCCATTGCTGCACGGAGATTCGAAGGTCCTTATCACCGGTGAACTCGAATCTGCGGCTTATGTGGATATGACCATCCAGGTGATGCGGCATTTCGGTGTTTACGTGGAACGCCTTGCCAGCGGATATTTTGTCAAAGGAAGCCAGACATATCTAAAAATTCCATTTGAAGTGGAGGGGGATTATTCCCAGGCGGCTTTCTGGATGGTGGCGAATTTCCTGGGCAGCAGGATTGAATTGGCCGGACTCAAGGCGACCTCTATCCAAGGGGATAAGAAAATCCTGTCGATATTGAAGAAATATGAGAAAATACGGGCTGCGGAAGAAAGCCGGCATACAATAGACGAAAATGATCTGGAAGAAAACAGGATGTCCGCCCGCATAAAGCGTAAAAGCCGGGAAGAAGAGATTCCTGTCATTGAAATCGACGCTTCTCAAATCCCGGACCTGATTCCCGCAGTTGCGGTTGCGGCGGCGAACATCAAAGCTGTCACGCGGATTGTCCATGCGAAACGCCTTCGATATAAAGAAAGCGATCGCCTTCAAACGACCGCTTCGCTTATCCGGAACATCGGAGGACAGGTGGACGAAACACCGGACGGGCTTGTGATCCATGGCGGAACCGTCCTGTCCGGAGGCGCGGCTGACAGTGCCGGAGATCATCGGATCGCCATGGCGGCTGCCATTGCGGCCCTTTCCACACGAGATGGCGTGACGATAAGGAATTATAGCTGCGTGGAGAAGTCTTATCCATCTTTTTTTAAAGAATTCGAAAGAATCGGAGGCCAATGCCATGAGCTCAATGTGGGGGAATAAAATTAGAATCAGCGTTTTCGGGGAGTCTCACGGGGAGGCGATCGGTGTGATCATCGACGGTCTTCCTTCCGGGATAGAACTGGACCAGGCCAAAATCGCCGCATTCATGCTGCGGAGGACTTCAAGAGGGCTCCCCTGGGCGACACCCCGCCAGGAGCCGGATTCTCTCCGCATCCTTTCCGGATTTTATCAAGGACGGACGACCGGAACGCCTCTTTGTGCCATGATCGAAAACCGGGATACGAAATCAGGCGATTACGAAACCCAAAAGAGCGTACCCCGCCCCGGACATGCCGACCTGACTGCGACAGCAAGATATTTCGGCTATCAGGATCCAAGAGGAGGAGGCCATTTCTCCGGACGCCTGACTGCACCGATCGCCTTTGCCGGCGCGGTGTGCAAGCAGATTTTAGAAAAACAGGGAATTTTCATATTTACTCACATCGAATCCATCGGGGAATGCAAGGACCTTCGATTCGATGGTGTCCGGGCGGATCTGCCCGCTCTGAAGGAATTGGAAGAGAAAGAATTCCCAGTATGGGACGAACGGGCGAAAGCGCCGATGATCGAGCGGATCCTGGCGGCGAAAGACCGGCAGGATTCCGTGGGCGGTGTTGTCGAGTGCATGGCCTGCGGCGTTCCGGCCGGACTGGGGGATCCGATTTTTGATTCGGTGGAGTCGCGAATCTCATCCATCCTGTTTAGCATTCCGGCAGTCAAGGGCGTGGAATTCGGCGCAGGCTTCGAGGTTGCCACCCGCCAGGGATCCCAGAACAATGACGTTCCCTATTTTGTCAGGCCTGTCCGGGCGGAGTCTTCTCCTGCCGCATCCCGGGAAATTCCGCTGGCGATACGATATAAGACGAATCATGCGGGAGGGATTGAAGGGGGAATCACGAACGGGATGCCGATTTTGTTCCGTACCGCATTCAAACCGACTCCGTCTATCGCAAAAGAGCAGGAGTCCATTGATTTGATCGAGAAAGAAAACATTCATTTCCAGGTCAAAGGCCGGCATGACCCCTGCATTGTCCCCCGTGCCGTTCCGGTGGTGGAAGCGGCCTGCGCCATTGCCATCCTGGATTTGTGGATGGAGATTTCACGGGAAGGATGAAATGCAATGAAGAAAAAGGTTGAAAACCAGGCCGAAAAAGACAGCACCATGGCTCCGACGAAGAAACCCTTGACAAAAGGGTCGATCACCCTTCCAAAACTGGAAGAGCTCAATGTCACGGCCGCATTCGAAAAATTGAAGAAGGTATCCTTCAGCGAATTGAAATTTTCTCTGCTGCTGATCAACGGACCCAATTTAAACATGCTTGGGAAACGGGATCCGGCACAATACGGGACTTTTACACTGGCGGATGTCGAGAAATTGGCTGTCGATACCGCATTTTCACGCGGATACAAAATGGAATGTTTCCAATCGAATTACGAAGGCGCCATCATCGAAAAAATCCATGCCGCGATGAACGAAGCGGATGGCATTGTGATCAATCCGGGCGCTTTCACCCATTACAGCTACGCCATCCTGGATGCGATTGACTTATGCGGCCTTCCGGTCATCGAAGCCCATATCTCGGATATCTCCTCCCGGGAATCCTTCCGCCGGATTTCGGTCCTGTCTTCCGCATGCTGCGGACAAATCATGGGATTCGGGATAGAAAGCTACTCCCGTGCGATCCATTTATTATGTGATACAATCGGAAAGCTTCTGAAATAACAGCACTCCTGCAAGAATAACTCTTTGAGAAGGATGGAAATCATGTGCGATAAGAATGATGCAATTTCGACAAAAGATTTGCCGACGATCCGGGAACAGATCAGCGCATTGGACTGTGAGGGGATGGCGCTGCTGAAAGCGCGCCTGGCCCTGTCCAGTCAGGTGGGGCGGCTGAAGCAAAAGGAGAATGCACGGATTATCGATCCTGCCCGTGAGACGGCCGTGATTCAGGCAGCCCAGCAATGTTTCGACCCATCCATGAAACACAAGGTCGAATCCATCATGAGCACGATCATGCGTATTTCACGGGAAAGCCAGTATGAGATCCTGATGGAAAAGGATCCGGACTGGCAGCC
>CAZJXH010000308.1:0-3843 GCA_964549475.1 uncultured Oscillospiraceae bacterium | reverse complement strand
GTCGGAGTGACAAGAATTGAACTTGCGACCTCTTGCACCCCAAGCAAGCACTCTAGCCAAGCTGAGCTACACCCCGGCGTTCCATTGACAATGTGAGATTATACCCTATTGAAAATAATTATGCAACTACAAAATCGGAATTTGATTCCGAATTTGATTCTCTATTTGAGTCCTATTTAAGCTTCATTTGAAAAGACGCTGAAAGAAAAGAATAATAACAGTCTATGGCAAGATAAATCAAAAAAGGATTGCTATAGAAATCCTACAACAATCCTTCTGGCAGGGGAGACGCGATTCGAACACGCAACCAACGGTTTTGGAGACCGCTGCTCTACCGTTGAGCCACTCCCCTTCGCACTGATAGAAGTATAAAGGAACGTTCGCATGATGTCAATATCAATGTTATTATTTAATTGGAAAAATATTAAAAAAATAATTGTAAAATGACCGGAACAGCGGCAGCTAACGAGACGGAAATGACCGGATGAACATCATCCGGAAGAAAAAATCGTATGGATTGCAATTTATTTTAAGAATTTTAAAAAGAATAAGTATGAAAATCCGGCGAATCTTATAACGGAGATAAAATCGTGGTATAATACATCCTTGTAATTCAGATTGATCGGGATGTCAACGAAAAGGAATGGAGAAACAAGCATGAAAATCGCAGTGATCGGGATCGGGAATATGGGACAGGCATTAGTAGCAGGCTTTATAAAAAAAGGCGCTCATCGTCCGGAAGAAATCCATGTATATGATTACGAAATGAAAAGAGCAGCTGATTTTGCAGAGAAAACAGGATGCCATGTCTGTTCTTCCTCACAAGAAGCCGCAGCAGATGCGGATGCTGTCCTGATCGCAGTCAAACCGCAGGTGATCGGGCCCGTTCTGGAAGGATTGCACAAGAACATCGGACCCGGAGCATTATTGATTTCTATTGCCGCCGGCGTTTCGATTCAAACTCTGAGAGAACGGATTCATTCGAATACGATTCCCATCGTCCGGGTGATGCCGAACACCCCTGCCCTGGTTGGAGAGGGTGCAAGCGCGCTTTGCTTCTCGAATGTTCCTGCCGATAAAGAAGATTATGCAATCCGCCTTTTTGAGACCTGCGGAATCGCGGTCAGAGTGGAGGAGAAAATCATGGACGCCGTGACCGGAGTATCCGGAAGCGGGCCTGCCTATGGCATGATTTTCATTGAAGCCATGGCCGATGCAGGGGTTAAGATGGGCTTAACAAGAGATGTTGCGGTCAAACTGGCTGCTATGACACTAAAAGGCGCTGCGGCCATGGTCCTTGAGACCGGCAGAAATCCGGCGGAACTGAAGGACCAGGTATGTTCCCCCGGCGGGACAACCATTGCGGCTGTTCATGCACTGGAAAAAGCCGGCTTCCGATCCGCTGTCATGGATGCGGTATGCGCCGCGACCATGCGGTCCAAAGAGCTTTCCGAGGAAAGCAGACAGAAGTAGAAGGGTTTTGAAGAATAGAATGAGAGTTCATATTTATACAGACGGCGCCTGTTCAGGGAATCCCGGTCCGGGAGGATGGGCCTGCATTCTTGTCGCGAACGGGATCGAAAAGGAATTAAGCGGAGCGGTCGATTCGACAACAAACAATCGAATGGAGCTGACGGCCGCCATCGAAGGATTGCGAGCGCTGAAAATGCCCTGTGATGTGACGCTTTTCAGTGACAGTTCCTACCTTGTCAACTCCTTTACCCAACAATGGATCGAAACTTGGAAAAAAAACGGATGGAAGAACGCATCGAAAGCACAAGTCAGTAATATGGACCTGTGAATGATCCT
This sequence comes from uncultured Oscillospiraceae bacterium, assembly GCA_964549475.1. Lineage (GTDB taxonomy): Bacteria > Bacillota > Clostridia > Saccharofermentanales > UBA5734 > JBBQKF01. The sequence goes on along the minus strand of CAZJXH010000308.1, from coordinate 2,034 downwards.
GGACGAGCTGGCCTCGACCCATCGGATCACATGGGAAAAAGTGAAAGGGCATTCCGATCATCCCTACAACAACCGATGCGACAAACTTGCCGTACAGGCGATCAAGCAAAGAAACATGAAAGAGCTTGCACCGGATGTATGAAATTTTAAGGAATTACAAAGGGTATTTTGGTATAATAAATACTGTGGAATGAATTGAGACCGTGTTTTTATAATTTTTATATATTGGAGAGAATCATGCATTTTGAAAAAACAGTAGTGAAGAAAGACATTTTTACCGGAAAGGTGTTCAGGGTCGTGGAAGAAACCGTGGAGCTGGAGAATAATCAGATTGCAAAAAGGGAGATTGTCCTGCATAATGGCGGAGCTTCCATCGTTGCAGTCGATGAGAACCTGTGCATATATCTTGTCCGGCAGTTTCGTAAACCGTTTGACATGGAGACCCTCGAGATTCCGGCCGGTAAGCTGGAACCAGGAGAAAACCCTTATTCATGCGCAGTTCGAGAACTGAAGGAAGAAACAGGAATTGTCGCGGAACACATCGAATCTCTGGGATATATCCTGACCACACCGGGATTTTGCAATGAGAAACTATATCTATACCTTGCTACCCGGCTTTCCGCAGGGGAGATGCAATTGGATTCCGATGAGTTTTTGTCCGTCGAAAAATTCCCGCTTTCCCGATGCGTCGAGATGATCGAAGAAGGGGAGATCATTGATTCGAAAACAGTTGTCGGTATCCTGCGTGCAGCCAGAAAATTCAACTGCTAGCTCCGGACCTGCCATATGCTTCCGTCGCGGGAATGAGATAGAAATAAGAAAGAAGGATTCAAACGATGCCGGCAAAAAATGTGGATAAGAAAAAAGAAATCAACGGGATTTTTTACCTGGCTGCTTCGTTGATTTTTGCAGTGGCTTATTATCTTGGCGACGCTACCGGGATGATTGGCAGAAGTGTCCGGGATATCGGATTCGGGCTGATTGGCATTGCCGCCTATGCGATTCCCGTTATCCTGTTTTATATGGCGCTGGATTATTTTCTGGAGAGAGAATCCCGGATCACCCGCAGCCGGTTTCTTTATATTACGATTTTATTGATCACTGTGGCAGCGACTATACAGGTTTTTTCCATTTCATACGATTTGTTCAAAGCAACCTGTGTCGGCACAGACGGGAAGGCACTGGCAAGCAGCGCGCTGGGGAACTTTTGGGTGTTCGGAGTCAGCGGATTTCCAACAGAGGAAGGGACGACCCTTTGGACAGGCGGCGTAATTGGCGGCGGCATCGCTTTTGCATTGACGGCTATCGCAAACAAGGTCGGTGCGGTCATTATCCTGATTGCAATCGGGATTTCGGAAATCGTATTGGTCTTTAATATTTCTGTATCAAAAGCAATCACGCAAACGAAAGACAAAGTCGATACGGCGATCCGGCAGGGCGCTGTGACAATCAAAGAAAACGCAGCCAATCGCAAAGCGAATTCCGATGAAAATGCAGCCAATCGCAAAGCAAATTTCGATATGGTGGTAGGGGAATCGAAGGAAGAACGCAAAAGTGAGACAAAAGCCGGATTTTTCCATATTCCGAAATTTCTGAAAGGCGAAGATACGCGAAAGCCTCTTAAGACAAAAGACGAATCGGATGAGGAAACGATCGGGATTTTTGATGAAGAGGATCCCATTTCGATTGACTCATACGGAGATTATGCCAATGATACCAACGTAGATCTGCCTGCCGGAATCAAACGGATTGACATTCCAAAGGACCCTTTGCCTGGCATGGATCATTTATCTGAAGCGGACCATACCGTACGGAAAATACAGGTTCCACTGACACCGGTTCATGAATCCGTCTCTACCGTACAGGAAGAAGGCAGGAACGGGAGCAGTTATCCGGCAAGGCCTTATATCATGCCTTCGATCGAACTTCTTAACACGGAAGGCGGCAAATTAGCCAAAAATGATCTCTTCACCATTCAGACCCTGGGCAAAAAACTGGAGGATACACTCAACAGCTTCGGGATTGAGGCAAAGG
>CAZJXH010000307.1:0-3852 GCA_964549475.1 uncultured Oscillospiraceae bacterium | reverse complement strand
TTTATTCGCATTTGAGAAATGTAGCGATTCATCCATTGGCGAACCAACAAAAAGCTATATTAAGGATTTTATTGCCCGAATACGGGGGGGATTGGGGGTTGAACGGGCATTGGAGCTTTTTGCCGGGTCCTATTCCAATAAGGAGTTTAAAAATTTTGCTACACAGATTCGATTCAATTTGAAATACCGGGGAAATACTGGAGAACTTCTCGAAAATCTGGAGACACAATTCAGCAGAATTGATGAAGAATGGACCCGAAGGAAAATTGAATCATCCAAAGACCGAATATATCTTAATGGTATTTTCCTCGCCACACCAATTATTACAGCCGTTGTATTCGCAATGAATCCATCGGCACGGGAATTGTTTTTTTGCAGTCCGATAGGAATCCTATTATCCAGTATTGCGATAATCAGCTATGGAATTGGAATCCTAATCTATTATCTTGCATCAAAGTATAAAAGTTAACCAGCAGACAGAATGAAGTGCTGCTGAAAAGCAGGAAAGAAGGAAAGAATGATATGAGCAGGAGCTTTATTGTATTCTATTGTTTTTTGTTACTCCTCCCGATGACCCCGATGGTGTATATGCTCATTCCGAAAATAATAAGCAGATCGGGAAAACAAAAATATCAGAATGAGAATAAAAACAGAATGGCAAAATATTTCCTCTGCTATTTCAAGCATATTCCATTTCCTGAAAAATGGAAAGAAGTAATGATTCGGAAAATGGATGAATCTGGATTTGGAGATCATGTTACATGGATTTATTGGGCAGGAATGATTTTGTTATTACCGATTTTTCTTTTTTTATTGCTTGCAATAAGAGATTATGCGATTGGAACCAACCTGGCATGCTGTATTCTGTGTTTTATTCTGCCTAATATATTTCTGAACAGCAAAATCGAAAAAAGAAAAAGGGCGTTTATTATCAATGCCTATAAGCTGTATTATTTTCTGCATTCACAGATTTCATCCGGAATTAAAGTAACCGATGCAATCAAAGGCCTGTATGAAATCGCAGACCACCCGCTTATTCAGAGGACATTTATCCAGTTTGTCGCAAATTATGAATTAACATTGAATATTGAGGAATCTCTTCAGATACTACGGAAATCCTTTTCAGGATACGACTGTGAAATGCTTTGCGTCAGTATTCAACAGTGTGTTAATACAGGGATGGCGGGGAAGACACTTTTAAAAATGGAACAGATGATGTTTGCAAAATATTTCTTCTACCTTCAAAAAGATACAGAAAAATTCAAAACGAAACTCTTCGTATCAGGCATCTTTGCTATTACCCCGCTGATCATGATTTTTTTGTTTCCAATACTTTTTGATGCAGTAAAAGCATTTGAACAAATCATGCAGACATCATAACAACATAATATTAAATTCAAAGAACGATTCCAGTAATAAAGCAATATCATGCCTGAAATGCATGTTATGGATAATTAGAGAAAGGAGGAAAATACCATGAAAATTAGAAACGGAACAATATCAGAAATAATCAAGAAAGGAAGGATGCTGAATCCACTAAAAAGCAAAAAAGGTTTTGGAATCAATGAAATCATCGGAATCGCAGCGGGTGTGATTATCGCAGCTGTTATAGTAATTCCGGGTCTTCGGATTTTTACGCAGACGATCATGACACAAATGACAACTTGGTGGAACAAAGTGTCGCTGGTCTTATTTGCGTAATGGGCAACAAAAAGTAATTTGAAATCTATTTAAAGGAGGTCCTATGATTGATAAAGCGATTATTACGGTTTTCAGCATGGTTTTTCTACTCATTGTTTTTTTAAGCATCATGGGAATGATGCTGTCATTCATTAAGAAAATCGAATTTAATCAGACATGTAGAACAGCCTTGCTTGAAATCGATCTGTCTGGGGGATTAACCAATGAAAAACGCCGGGAATTGAATACGAACCTAGAAAGTGACGGGTATCTCCATATTGACATTGAAGCGCCCACCGAAGTGCAATATGGGGAATGGATCCGTCTAAAAGTAAATGCCTCGACTCGAACCACATGGTGGAGCGATTTTTTTCAACGCAGGGAGGGGATGCTTTATTTTTCATATGACCAAAAAATCGTTTCCAGGAATATTCATAACATGGCATACTAAAAAGGCGTCAATTGATACTTTGCTTATTGCAGCGATGATGGCAGTTCTGATAATCATACCCTTGTTCCAATTCTTCATATCTGCTTTTTCAACATGGAGCACAATGAACAAAGCGAAGGAAATCCTTGAATTGGCTTCGATATCAACTTATACAAAGATTAATCAGGAACGTCTTGGCAGTGGAGTTCTGGCGATTGAAAAACCTTTGGCAATCAACCTGTTCCAGCAGCAGATTCATTGTCTGATCGCAGAAAACAATTTATCAGATGTTATGAAAGATGTTGAAATATTTTTTACAATAGTAGACAAAAAAATTTGTATTAACAGCAAAGCTTCTATTTTAACTGCTTTCAACCAATCATTACGAATCGAAAAATCTTTGGAATTTATTATTGATCCGGTTATGGAGGGTCCCTCATGAAAAAGAAAAACCAGCTTTTACTGACATGTGCCATATCGATTTTAATCTTGTGCCTGCTATTCTGTTTTCTATCTAAATCATCGAAGGAAAAGACATACTCCGTCTTCCTATTGAATCAAGACGTTCAATCCGGTTCTAAAATCGAAAAAGATATGGTATATTCCGTATCCATCCCGTTAAGCTGTGCTTTTCCGGATACATGCCAAAAAATGGAAGACATCGAAGGCCGGTATCTTGCCTGTGATATGAAGAATGGCGAATTAATTGCATTCCATGATCTTCAGACAACACAATCCGGAGTGGTTTATCCCTCTGTCTCCGAGGGAAAAGTACTGTATACGCTTGCACTGAAAGCAGAAGATGCCAATGGCTGGTGGATTTCCAAGGGAAATGAAATTCTTCTATATATCTATGATGACAATATTCAAAGGAAAGGGGTTACTGATTTCGTTTCTCAAGAAAAAGCAGCGTCTGAAAACTCAATACAAATCATCGAACAGGCTAAAATCGTCCGAGTAATGGATGAGACAGGAAAGGAGATTGTTCAAGAAGGCAAACCGCCTGGAATGATTTGCCTGGAATTGAGCGAAGAACAGGCACAACAATTATTTAAAGCAGAAAATAGCAAAAAAATAAAATTAATTGCACTAAATCCAAAAAATAATAAATGAAAGAAGGAAAAAAATGAATAAAAGCAGCATAAAACCGATTAATAAAAAAGAAGAGCATGGAGATGATTTCCATTATGAGATTTTAAACCATATCGGTATCTTGAGTACCGGGAATACCGGATGGAGAAAAGAATTGAATATTGTCAAATGGAATGAGGCAAATCCCAAAATTGATATCCGCGATTGGGATGTGGAGCATGAAAAAATGAGCAGAGGAGCAAGCCTGAATGTGAAAGAAGCAGAAAAGCTTCGGGAATTGCTGGATGATTACGATTTTTCATCCATGATCATGGGATAATCATTTAAACCATTAAACCGATGAATGAATCCTGTTCCTCTTTCTGAAAATTTCTGTTATTATTATAGTTAACCTTGAACAGAATAATAACAGAAATAAAGGAGGGGACATCATTGTTTGAAGATTTGCTGCCAGAAATCGAAAAAAGCATCCGGAATTCCACAGGATCTATGCCTGTTGTGTTTAGAGGAATCGAACGCCAGTTTGCAAAAGGGGACCTTCCACAAAAATACAATATGCATGAGTATCATGAACTCCTCTATATGAGAAGCGGGAAAGCCCGGTTTGATATTGCAGGGAAAATAGTTTTTGTTGAAAAAGGGGATACTTT
>CAZJXH010000306.1:0-3853 GCA_964549475.1 uncultured Oscillospiraceae bacterium | reverse complement strand
ACACCGGCAGGGTGGCCGAGACCTGGCCTTTGTATTCGAGAATGTCCTGGTTATATAGTGGCCCTGCACTGCAGAGAATTTCCCGGGAATATCGTTCTCCGCTTAGCAGGTCTTCATAATCGCCGTCTTCCTCGAGTACGGGTATTGTTACATCTTGATGGATGCGGCTATTATTGAAAACGGTATAAATTGTTTCCGCTTCTGTCCGACGGACAAAGCCATAGATCTGCCCGTCCGGATCGCAGACATTGGAGAGATAACTGCCTCTTGAATTTGCTGCATTCGTTTTCCGGATATGAATCAATTGTTTATACCAGGATAGGATTTCCTGATTTTGTTTTTCCGGATCCCAGATCATGCAGCGGCGGCAATCCGGATCGTTTTCGCCGGACAGGCCGATCTCATCGCCATAGAAGATAGCCGGGCAGCCGCAAAACAGCATTTGAAATGCAACCGCTAGTTTGAATTTTGACGCATCTCCCCCGCACTCGTGAAAAAACCGGCTGGTGTCATGACTGTCCAGTGGATTGTATAGCATCTGGACCGTTTCCCAGTTATACTTGGCCAGCAGATTCTCTATGCGGGCATTAAAAGTGGCCGCATCCATGGTTCCATGTGCAAAAAAAGCCAGGACAATTTCTCGGAACAGGTAATTCATGGCACTGTCCATCTGATTGCCCAGCAGCATAGGGGCCGCATCCCCCCAGGTTTCTCCAAGTAATAAAATAGCGGGGTTCAATTCCTTCAATTCCGTTCTTGCCTGCTGCCAGACAGCATAATCGACCTCATCCGCCACATCCAGGCGCCAGCCATCAATATCGGCTTCACGAATCCAATATTTCATGACATCCAGGACAAATTCACGAACTTCCGGATTGGCCGTCCGGAGCTTGGGCATCCACTGATAATCCCACACACATTCATAACAATCTTTAGAAATCGATACCGGGTATTGTTTTATATAAAACCAATCCCTGTATTTCGAGTTTTCCTGATTGGCCAATACGTCTGAAAAAGGCGGAAAATCAACCCCGCAGTGATTGAATACCCCATCCAGCAGAATGCGCATGCCTTTCTTATGGCAGGCTGCCACCAACTCGCGCAGGGACTGTTTGTCCCCGAAATCAGGGTCGATCGCATAATAATCCGTAGTGGCATATTTATGGTTGAAATCCGCTTGAAAAACGGGTGTCAGATAAAGGCAGTCCACCGATAATTCTGACAAGTAATCTATTTTTTGAAGAATGCCTGCAAGATCGCCTCCCATGAAATTCTCCCGGGTCGGCGGTGTTCCCCACGATTGAACATCGGATCTTTCATTTATCCGGCCGCCATTGCTAAAACGTTCCGGGAATATCTGATAATAAACCTGACCGCTGGCCCACGCAGGAGGGTTGATTATTTCATGTTCATTCGTATATAGGTATTCGAAAAATCCGTCCCCAGGCCGGCGATCCGCCCAGCCCCACGATGAGAAATAGCCTTTCCGGCCATGATTGTCCACCAGTTCGAAATAATACTTGATATAACGGACAGCCGGTTCCATCGAAAAGGACACCATATAATAATCAAACAGATTGTCACGGCGAATGATGGTCATGACGGCTTCTTTGAGAGCATCCGGCTCCGTCCGCAACCAATAAATCAGTTTGCATTCCTTCATATCCTGACGTGCGACCCGTATCCGGCATACCAATTTTTTTCGGGAAATTGCATAAACATCCCAGGGCATTGTCTGGTGGGCAATGGCTTGAACAAGCATAAGACTCGTACTCCTTTTGTGATTGGTTATTTCATATGTGAAGTGGATTGACGTTTGATTAATCTGGTTGAAATCAGCGTTTGCTGGCAGACACTGTTGTCCCGTTCAATTTTGCGAATTAAAATAGCAGCTGCAAGTTCTCCAAGATGGAATGTATCGACATCGATAACCGTTAAGGATGGCTCCGTGTACTCGGCTATGGGAAAATTGTCAAAGCTCAGGACTCCGATTTCTTCTGGAATCTTCAGCCCCAGCGAACCGGCTGCACGCATTACATAAAAAGCGAGAATATTATCGCAGCAGACGAACGCATCCGGTGGCACATCGCTTTGCAGCAAGGCTGAAATCCTGGCCAGACAGTCATCATCTTCCTTGGAGCACTCGAGAATATCGTTCTCCTCTATCGGGATGCCGGCAGCGGCTAGTCCGTTTCGATAGCCGTTCAAACGGTTCTGTACAAAAACCGCCTTTCGATTGTCGGTGATGAATGCTATTTTGCGATACCCCTGCTCCAGTAAATGCTGCACAGCCAGTTCAGCGCCCTGCGTATTGTCTACATCAACCCAGCAGCAAGCCTTCCTGGCAATTCCCGGCTGCCCTAGCACAACAAAAGGGAAATCCTGGCTCTGCAATTTCTGTATCAATTTAGCATTCAATATTGCAGACGGCAGAATAATTCCATCCACCCTCTTTTCAAAAACCAATTTATCAATCGATGACTTGATTCGTCCCTCTTCATGGTCATTGGTAATAATCAGGTTATACCCGTTATTCTGAGCTACCTTTTCGATGGCAAAGACGCTGCGGGTAAAAAACGCATTGGAAAACGCTTTTTCGTCCTGGGCATTGATCACCAGTCCAATGGCATATGTACTGTTGTTGGCAAAATTGCGGGCAAGGCTGTTGGGATAATAATGCAGCTCTTCGACGGCCAGATTGATCTTCTGGCATGTTTCTTCGGATATAACCCCTTTTCCGTTCATAACCCTGGACACCGTTGACGGAGATACTCCTACTTTTTTTGCTATATCCCGGATCGTTATCGCCATGATTTCTCCTTTTAATGCAAACGGTTGCGTTACTAATATATATTTTATAGAATTTATCAACCGTTTTAAGGCTTTTTCATTGATTTACACGATTTTTCATTCATAATTATTGCATATCGTGCAACCGGTTTCCTTATATGTTTTCATAATAAAGCAGTGTTCCTGCGAAGTCAACAGGTCTTGTCCAATTTCAGATTTGCGCACAATGTTGCATGATGTTGCCTATGCAATTTGATTATATGTTCCGCATTCGGAAGCTGTTTTGTTTTATCTTTCGGCCAAAGCCATGTTCCGTTATTTTTTCGGCAATGTCCCGATGCAGTTTTCGACTTTGCCGCTTTGCAGAAAAAATTGCAGAAAAAAATGGCATGAATAATGCAAAACCCCTTGACAATAAATGTTTTTTGTTTTAGCATAGGAAACGTGATTTCAATTAATTTGTAGTTAAAGGAGGCAGGTATATGTTTATCATCAAAATGACATCGGTAAGTAAACTGGATTATAATAATAGAATCAGAGCATTCGAAACCCCTGCCTTACTCCTCAGTATCATTTGAGTTTTTGCTGTCCAGCAGATGATAAGGTCACGGGTAATGCCCGTGGCCCTTTTTTTGTCCCTTTCTGTTTATGAGCTTTCGGACAAGGCACGGCATTCAGGAAAAAAGCTCAACGAAATTCTTAATGACATGCACTTTATTACTAGGAGGGATTGAATTGAAAAGAGTATTAATGGAAATTAGAAAACACTGGTTTGTATATTCTGCTGCAACGGCTGCAATGCTGGTTGCGATTGTATTGGATATGTTCAACCCCTATTTTGTCGGGCAGATTATCGACAGAGTCATTATAAACGGGGAAATGTCCTACCTTAGAACTGCGCTTGCGACTTTGGCCGGGATCACGGTTGGTCGTGCAATCTTTGGTTACATCAAGGAATATCGGTTTGATCTTACAAGCTCGAAGATAATTGTCAATCTGAGAAAAAGCCTGTTTGATCACATCCAAACACTGTCTTTCTCGTTTTTTGACAAAGTCAATACAG
>CAZJXH010000305.1:2600-3853 GCA_964549475.1 uncultured Oscillospiraceae bacterium | reverse complement strand
ACTGCCGCAGTGAAGCGTTTACGCGAGAAAGGAAATCCGATCCGTCTGGTTTACTGCGAGAATTTCGAGGATCTGGTCGGATTTATTCCCCAGGCTTATTTCAAACTGGATCAAAACGATCAGGATCAATGGTTCTCCGGGCTGCGGGAATATTCTGTCTTCCGCGGCGAAATCAACGATTTCCCCTATAATAATTACTATTCCACTATTCTGAAGGTCCGTCAGATCGAATCCAATAACGACGGGCTGACCGTTGCCTATATGTATGCAAGTCTGATTGAAAATCAATTGTGGTGAACAAAACAGGCAAAGAGAAAAACACGATTGATATAAGGAAAAACACGATTAATATAAGGAAAAACACGATTAATATAAGGGAAAATACGATAGACATAAAGAAAAACGTAATAGGTAAAAAAAACGAAATGGATAATGTGAAAAGCAATATGGAAAAAGTAAAAATCGATCACTTGAAAACAGAAAGCCGGAATCCGAAAACGCTCAACCTGGATACCATGACCACCATGGAACTGATCCGTATCATGAACGAGGAAGACCAAAAAGTGATTGATACCATCAAAGAGGCTTTGCCGCGGATTGAACAGTGCATTCAACTGGTGATCCACGCGCTGAACCATCATGGCAGACTGATCTACATGGGCGCGGGAACAAGCGGAAGGATCGGGATCCTGGATGCGGTGGAATGTGTTCCGACGTTTTCGACTACTTATGAAGTAGTCGGCATTATCGCAGGAGGAGACAAGGCTTTTGTCAGAGCCGTTGAAGGAGCGGAAGATTCAGAAGAACTGGCCGCTTTGGATCTGGATAAAATCAATATCAGTGAAAATGATGTCGTTGTGGCGATTGCCGCGTCCGGGAGAACCCCCTATACGATCGGCGCATTAAAACATGCGAGAAAATGCCATGCAAAAGCCGTCAGCGTTACGTGCAACAAACAGGCGAAACTGTCCGAATATGCCGATGTGGCCATTGAAGTCGACGCAGGCCCGGAAGTGCTGACCGGATCGACCCGCCTGAAGGCCGGCACTTGTCAAAAAATTATTTTGAATATGATATCCACCGCTTCCATGGTTGGAATCGGGAAAGTTTATGGAAATCTGATGGTTGATATGAAAGCGACAAACCTCAAATTGGTGGAACGCGCAAAGCGGATTGTCATGGAAAGCACCGGGTGCGATCCGGCAACGGCGGTGAAAACACTGGAATCGACGGATTATACGATCAAGCCGGCC
>CAZJXH010000305.1:0-2590 GCA_964549475.1 uncultured Oscillospiraceae bacterium | reverse complement strand
AAGAATGGGTGGAGGCGCAAAGGGGCTTAGCCATGCAAGGAACGGGGGACGATCCGGAAAGGTCGGTGAAACCACTGGATGGAAGGGATGTACGGTTCAAGCGGCCAGTGGTATGGATTTTAGCCGGGGTTGAAAAGAAGGAGGCCTGGAGAAGAACCGAAAGAATCATGGCTTTATAAGAAAGTGCATCAATTAAATTTATGCAAATAAACATTTCAGTATCCACTAACGGAAGAAAGGAGGAGTGTAATGGCAAAAACATATGTAAGGGTTGATGATCGATTAATACATGGTCAAACGATAATTGCATGGTGTCCGACACTTTCCATTAAAGAAATCATAGCCATCGATGATGAAAGTGCAAAGAACCCGATGCTGAAGTCCATTATGACGATGGGTGTACCGCCAATGTATAAAACACACATTGTCACAACGGAAGAAGCAAAGCAGATACTGGCACAGGAAGGCAGCGGCAACCGGCTGGTCATCGTGAAATTCCCGAGTAAATTAACAGATATTGAAGAAGAAATCGTGAATGCTGAAATGATTGTTCTGGGCAACCTCGCCAAACGAAGCGATACAATTCACAAAGTGAGCGGGGCGACAGGAATTTTTTATTTGAGCGATAATGATGTGGCAATCATTGACGGGTTGGTTTCAAGAGGAATGGAATTCTGTTTTCAACAATTGCCAAGTACGGCAAAAACAAGCTGGGAGTCATTTAAAAAATCAATAGGATAAATAAGGAGGAGGGAATCTATGCAAGTTTATCAGATCATTCTAATCGCGTTGTTTATTTATCTGGGTTCCATCGGGTCCATCGTCGGGAACACCATCGGATGGTACACGCTGGGAAGGCCATTGGTTGCCGCTTTTATTGTAGGTCTTATTCTGGGCGATGTCCAGACTGCAATGATAATCGGTATTCCACTGCAAATCATGTATATGGGGAATGTAACGCCAGGAGGCGCGGTTGCCTGGGATTTATCTTATGCAACATTTATCGGCACCGCAGGTGCAATTGTATTTGGCAAAGGGATGGACCCCGCTCAGATCATCGGGCTGGCGGTCGTATTTGCCGGAATCGGCGGACTGGTTGGACAAATCATGTGGAACGTTTCCTATGCATTGAATCTTCCATTGAACCGTGTAGCCAATCGATACGCGGAAGAGGGTGCAACCAGAAAAATGTATATTCCAAACGTTGTCTTAGGACAAGCGATTGGCTTTGCCTGCCGCTTTATTCCTGCGATTATCGTTTTATCTTCTATCACAGCAGCTTCTGCCCAGGCTGATTTCGCATCCATCATACCCGGATGGGTCACCACCGCATTGGGTATATTTGGCGGCATGATGGCATCCCTTGGAATGGGAATCATTCTTTCATTCTTGCTGAAGAAAAAGTATCACATTGTCATTTTCTTAGCCGGATTCATTCTTATCACCTATTTCGGTCTCTCGACAATGGCAGTGGCTGTTGTCGCAATCATCACCGCAATCCTGTATTACGTTGCAATTAATGCAATTGCAGCAAAGAAAGGGGTGGCATGATTATGACGACGATAAGAAAAAAGATTAGTGCAAAAACGTTTAAAAAGGCATTCTGGAACTGGTTTTTCTGGCATGGATGCTCCCAACAGGCAGAAAGCATGCTGGGTATGGCATTTGCCCAGTCCATGGCGCCCGTCATTGAAGAATTATATGATAAAAAAGAAGACAGAGTGGCTGCCCTGAAAAGACATCTGACGCTTTTCAACACCGAACAACAAGTGGGTATCATCTGCAACGGAATCGTCTGTGGTCTGGAAGAAGCCAATGCCAACGGCGAATGTACACCGGAACTGATCAGCGGCGTCAAGGTCGCATTGATCGGGCCGACATCCGCAATCGGCGATTCCTTATGGGTCGCGACATTCATTCCGATCCTGCTGACCATCTGCCTGTCGATTGCGCAGGCATCCCAAACCATTGCCTGGCTGGGGCCGGTGATCTATATGCTGGTATACCCGATTGGAACCTGCATCCTGAGCTGGAGCCTGTTCAAACTGGGCTACAAGTCCGGAATCGAAGGCATGCAAGGCTTCATGGCAACAGGCAAGCTCGATATGCTGACCGATACAATGACCGTATTGGGACTGATGGTTGTCGGCGCATTGACCGCATCTTTTGTCAGCGTCACCATCCCTTTCAAAATTGTCAGAGATGTGTTTGATGCGGTAAAAGGCGAAACGTTAAAAGCCCAGGTTCTTTTTGATGCGGATAAAATGCTTAATACCATTTTCCCGAAAATCGTCCCTCTGCTGTTGACATTATTCATTTATTATCTATATTCAAAGAAAAAATGGTCTCCGCTCAAATTGATGGGACTGATTCTGGTCATCGCCGGACTGCTCACTCTGATCGGCTATTTAGGCGGATATTATGTATTATAATAGAATAAACCGCACGTTTTAGAAAAGAACAAAGAATGGAACATGGGGACGGTTCTTATGTTTCATAAATGAAATAAAATGAAACATAAGAACCGTCCCCATGTTCCCCAATATTCTCATTCAAACCACACCTTATCTGGCTCACAGTATGCGTGTTA
>CAZJXH010000304.1:0-3883 GCA_964549475.1 uncultured Oscillospiraceae bacterium | reverse complement strand
GATCTGATGATGCTGCCTGATTCCCTGGACGCAAGTCCTATGGCTGGCCTGAGCAATATCTGCATAGGCGGCGCCAATGCGGATGCGACACTTGGCGAAGGCTTTGTCGGAGTGATTGATGACGTCGTCATCCTGAATAATTTTCTGGATTCCAAATATATTCCCTTTTTAATGGATGACAGCCTTTTCAGTAAATAGAAGAATCAGGAATAAATAAAATAAGCATTGAGGTAGTTGATATGAAAAAACGAATAGTCGCACTGGCACTGATATTGGCGATTTCTATTCTGACATTTGCAGGATGTAATACCGGCACCCCTGGAAACTCGTCCAACGGATCGATTTCATCGGTTGACAACGGAGAGGACGCCGGACTGCGAAAATACGCTTCTCCGGTCACTCTTACCACTTTTTTAAGCTCTTCGGATACACTGGAACGGGATCTTGCGATGACGGAAAGCGGCGAAACCATTGAAAAAAACCGCTTCACCAAGTGGTTTGAAGAAACCCTCAATATCAAGCTGAGTTATCTTTGGGTCGCCAAGGGCGATGCCTATGCGACAAAATTAAACCTGGCGATTTCTTCCGGACAGATTCCCGATGTGTTCCAGGTAAGCGCCACACAGGCACAGCAGCTGTATAAGGCCGGAAAAATCCAGCCCCTGACTGCATTATACAAGACCTATGCGACCGAAACCACAAAGACCTATATGAACAGCGATCCGGCGAAAGACGACGTGTTTGGCGCCGCCACTTTCAACGGGGAACTGTACGGCATCCCCAAGATGTGGTCTTCCTATGATACCGCCGAATACTTATGGGTCAGAACAGACTGGCTTAAAAAATATAGTCTTCCTGAGCCGACCTCCATGCAGAATGTAATCACCATAGCGGAACGCCTTGCAGGGGAGGATCCTGACGGGAATGGCAAAAAAGACAGCATCGGGCTGGGATTTGTCAGTACCATCAATTCGGCGACCGGAGGCATGATCGGCTTTTTCAACGGATATCATGCCTATATGGATTATTTCATGAAACAGGATGGCAAACTGGTGTTTTCCGATTTCCTGCCGGAAATGAAGACGGCTTTGTCTTCGCTGGCAAGCCTTTACAAAAATGGAGCGATCAGCAAGGAGTATTCCACGACGGACAAGGAGAAACTGGAAGAGTACATTGTTTCAGGCAAAATCGGGATGTTCTACGGCCAGCACTGGATGCCGCTCAATCCGCTGCAGGATTGTGTACAACTGGATGATACGGCTGTCTGGAAGGCATATCCTCTTCCCTCCGCCGACGATACCCCGGCTTCGACGCAGCTGTATGCCGGAACAACCAGCTGGTGGGTGGTCAGCAAGGAATGCAAAAACCCCGAAGCGATTATCAAACTGGTCAATCTGACCTGTACCAACGAGTCGGATGCCCCTGATTATGTCACCAAGCAGGATGTGACCAATTATTATGAGTTCAACCCGGTCCTGGTGCAGGATCCGATGGTAAACATCAAGCAGATGGAAGGGTTCCGGTCTTATCGGAAAGGCGAGAAGACGGATGTTTCCAAGGCCGGACTTGCCATCAAGATCAAACAGTATGAAAGCTACAAAGCCGGTAATGAAAATTACTGGTGGGTGGATCAGATCTACGGGATCGATGGATGCCCGATCGAGACGCTCCGGGATGTCTATATCAAGCAAAACCGGACGGTCATGAGCGATTTTCATGGCGTTTCAACAAACACCATGGTGAAAAGCGGTTCGACTCTGGACAAGCTGATTTCTCAGGCTTTTGTCGAGATCATCACCGGTTCGAAGAACATCTCGGAGTTCGATACGCTGAAAAAACGCTGGCTGACTTTAGGCGGACAAAATATTCTGGATGAAGTAAATGTTTCAAAATAGAAGCACCCCTACCAAAACAGAATCATCCTGATTAAATAAAAAATACAAAGAACGATTCAAGAATAAAACTGCTAAAAGTAAAATCTTAAGTAGGATGTGATTACGATTGCCATTTTAACGACAACAAAACGAAAACCGTTTTATCAAAACAGGACCTTGCACCTGATGCTGATCCCGGCGCTGGTATTTACCGTGATATTCTGCTATCTTCCAATGGGCGGCCTGGTTATCGCTTTCCAGGACTTCAACCCCGCTGCGGGATTTTTCGGAAACCAGGAATGGTGCGGTCTGGAGAATTTCAAGTTTTTATTCAACATACCGGATATCTGGCAAATTGTATTCAATACGATATACATGGCTGCCAGCAAGATCGTTTTCGGGCAACTGCTGGCGATTATCGTTTCGCTCCTTCTCAATGAGATCGCCTGTAAAAAATTCAAGGCAGTGACACAGACCGCTGTATATCTGCCGTATTTCATCTCCTGGATTGTATTGTCGGGAATTTTCATTGACATTTTATCTCCCTCGACCGGACTGGTCAACGGGCTCATCACCTCGCTTGGCCTGGACCCGGTCTATTTCCTGGGAGACAAGGCCTGGTTTCCGGTTACCATGATTGCTACTGATTGCTGGAAAGGCTTTGGATTCGGAACAGTAATCTACATGGCTGCGATATCCAACATTCCACAGGAGCTTTATGAAAGCGCAACCGTTGACGGCGCCTCCAGACTGCAGAAAATATGGCATGTCACATTGCCCGGCATACGGATGATCATTGTATTGATCGCTCTTTTAAATCTGGGCAGTATTTTAAGTGCGAATTTCGATCAGATTTACAATATGTACAGTCCGCAGGTTTACGAGACCGGAGATGTCCTGGATACATTGATTTTCCGCCTGGGGCTGGTCAATATGCAATATGGCGTTTCCACTGCCGCAGGCCTTCTGAAATCGGGGGTCAGCAGTTTCCTGATTTCTGTGACCTATTATCTGGCTTATAAATTTGCAGATTATCGAATTTTCTGAAGACCATGCATGAAGGAGCAAAAGAGTGAAAAAACGTAAAAAAATAAGAATATCGGATGCTTTGATCTATCTTGTGATTTTATTTCTGGCACTGATATGCGTCCTTCCGCTTTTGAATATCCTGGCTATTTCTTTCAGCGATAAAACAAGCGCGGCAGCAGGCATCGTCGGCCTTTGGCCAAAGGACTTCACCCTCAGTGCCTATAAATACATACTGGGCCAGAAAGCGCTGTGGCGATCAATGCTGGTTACGGTCGAACGCGTTGTGCTGGGAAGCGGGCTGAGTCTTTTCGTAACGGTTATGACCGCGTATCCGCTGTCCAAGGAAAGTCAAAAGTTTAAAGCAAGAACGTTTTATGTGTGGTTCATTTTTGTCACCACGCTGATCAGCGGGGGCCTTATCCCCGGATATATCCTGATCCAGAACCTTGGACTGACGGATAAGATCTGGGCGCTTGTACTGCCGGGAGCGGTTCCTGTATTCAATGTCATTGTGCTTTTGAATTTTTTCAGACAGCTGCCGCAGGAATTGGAGGAGGCCGCTTACCTTGATGGTGCCGGACATATGAGGACATTATTCCAGGTGTTTATTCCGGTTTCCCTGCCGGCCATAGCGACTATAACGCTTTTTTCCATCACCGGGAACTGGAACAGCTGGTTTGACGGAATGATCTTCATGCAGCCGGAACACTATCCGCTCGGCACTTATCTGCAGAGTGTGATTGTCGCCGGTACCAGCACCACATCGGGCATGAGCTATGAGGATATGGCGGCTGTTTCGGACAAAGTGGTCAAAGCGGCGCAGATTATCATTGCCACAGTACCGATTCTGATTGTCTACCCTTTTTTACAGCCTTATTTTGCAAAAGGGCTGATGCTTGGCAGTGTGAAAGGATGATTTAAAAAATTATTTATGGATATGGCAAAGAAAACAAGAAGATTTCATTAAAAAACAGGAGGAC
>CAZJXH010000303.1:0-3896 GCA_964549475.1 uncultured Oscillospiraceae bacterium | reverse complement strand
ATACAAAATGTTGGACACATGAATGATTGGGGCAACTATTATTACGGCGAATGGTATGGATCATACAAATTTGCAAGCGGAGTAAATGCATGGTCTCTGGAAAATGTAAATACACAATATCCTAATTTAGGTATTGAATCGCTTTCAATAGAAAACAAATCTTTTGGTGTCACAATTTTTGAAAATCTACAACAATTTCTTGGCAGTCTCTTTTCTTGGTTCCAGGGGAAATAGCCAATAATACCGACATTTAAGTGAACGCAATAATGTCGGTATGGCTTATCGCTGAGCTTTTTGCCTAAAATAACAGGAGGTTTCGAATGAGATTATTAAAAAAAGGTTTAATTCTTATTTTATGTTTATCGACTTGCAGCACCGCTTTTGCAGCTTGCAGCAAAAAAGATAATGTGAGTATAACAGCACCTGTTATAGCTCTGAATGACAAAGTTATAACATGGCAGGAGGTGGAAGGCGCGGATAAGTATGAATTATATATAAATGATGTAAAATCTGAGACTCTGAAGAGTAAAAGATATTCATTAGAAAATATGATTCCCGGAACATACGAGTTTTATTTAATGGCTATATCATCCGACGGTAAAATTTCTAGCGATAAATCCAATAAGTTATCTTATACAAAGCAAGACAAATCTTTGGATATAGTCAAATCAGAAATGAGCTCAACATTATCTGATGCAACTTATTCTTATAATGGTGTATTTGGAACAGTAACTAATATGGTTATAGATCAACAACTCCTGGACAAACGGCTTTGGGCAGATTTCGTAAATCAATTCCGTTCGAATACAGATGGCTCCACATTGGGGTGGCGTGGCGAATTCTGGGGCAAAATGATGATAGGTGCCTGTGAAATGTATCAACAGACAGGCAATCAAGAATTGTATTCCGTTTTGCAAAAGACAGTGGAAGATATTCTCACAACCCAATCTAAAGACGGACGAATTTCGACATATGGCAGATTGTCGGAAGGAGACAAAACCGAATTCTATGGTTGGGATATGTGGTGCAGAAAATATGTTATTGAGGGAATGGAGTATTTTTACGATATTTGCAGCGACACTGCATTAAAACAAAAGCTTGTAGATTCAATGAATGCCCAGATGGATTATATTTTACAATATGTAGGTAAAGGAAAAATAGAAATTCTTGAATCGGCAAGCCAGTGGGGAGGCCTTCCATCTGCTTCCATTCTTGAAGCAGTTAATAAATTGTATACAATAACAAATGACCAGAAGTATCTTGATTTTGCAAAATATATTGCTGAAAGCGGCGGCAGCAAATATGGTAATCAGGTTGAACAGGCTATCGCCAACACAACGCTTCCTTATCAATGGGGCTCGCCAAAAGCTTATGAACTTACATCATATTTTCACGGCTTGCTTGGTTATTATAACCTTACAGGAGAAGGTAAATATAAAACAGCGGCGGTTAATTATGCTTATGATTTGTTAAAATCAGAGATTACCGTTACAGGAGGTGTAGGCTGTAAGGTTGAGGAATTCAACTATGGTGCAAGACAACAGGCAAATCCGTCCTATAATGGTGCAATGCTTGAAACTTGCGCTACTACTACCTTGATTCGATTTTTCTATGATGTATATCGTGTTACCGGAGATACGGTTTTTGTGGACACTCTGGAACGCACCTTATATAATCAGCTGATAAGCGCAGTAGATACTACCGATAATCACGAGCAGGTATTTACAAGTTATTTCTCTTTGGTATTTGGTACAAAACCAGCGTCATCTGCCGGAGGTTGTTCGATGCCGGGTACGGAATATGGCGGTTACGGCTGCTGCCAGGCGTTTGGTGCAACAGGAGTCGGCATGATACATTATTTGCAATATCAGAAAGTCTCTGATGGCTTTTTGTTCAATCTTTATCTTGATGGTCAAGTAAAGACCAAAACTCCGTCAGGAAAAGATGTATCATTTACTACTGAAACAAATTATCCATACAACAGTGCTATCAAAATAAAAATCAATCAATCTGAATCAGAAAAATATGCGGTAAGCTTAAGAATACCGTCTTGGAGCAAAACTACTACAGTTTCGATAAATGGCAAAGAGCAATCGGGCGTAACCGCCGGTGAGTATTTTACATTGTCTAGAGAATGGAAAGATGGCGACGAAGTAATTATCAACATGGATATGCAGGCAACTTTGCAGTATGGCTCAGCAGATTGTGCAGATCCTGACGCTCAGTATAATGCCGCAGTGATGAAAGGTCCAATTGTTTTGGCAAGGGATATCCGTCTTGATAACGGTCAAATATTTGAAACGGTAAATTTCCTGATGGATGAAAACGATCAAGTAAAGCTGGTTCCTTCAGATACGGCTAATTTCAGTACAATGTGCGAATATGAGGCGACCTTGACCAGCGGCAAGAAAATTCACCTTGCGGATTTTGCTTCAGTAGGAAAAACATATAACGACGAATCATTATATTCTGTATTTTTGCCAACAACAAATTATTGGAAAGATAAGGCCAATATTGATGCCGGTGTTGCTCTTGTATGTTCGGAAAACGACACCTTGTTTTCACTACTCGGCAATGGCTTGTTTGGTCAGCGTGGTCTATTCTATGATTATAAGAATCTATCTGATCATTCATTTAAGTTTGTTGACAGAGGCGATGGTTATTACAGCATAAAATACATAAAGAGCGGCAAAACTCTGACCGTTCGCCCAGCGGATGGAAAACTGATTGAAAGCGATTATACCGGAGATGATACACAGTTGTTTTCATTGTCAAGAGTAGGGTTGTATGCTACGAAAATAATAAGCAAAACGAATGGTAAGTTAATATCCGTCAGCAGCGAGAGTGAAGAGGATAATCTGTATTCAGAGGCGGATTCCGGTAAACAAAAGTGGAAATTAATTGGCGTTTCGGGAGAGTGAAAAATGAAAACACAAAAGTTAGTTATATCGGTTATATTGATTATGGCGTTTACTATTACTATGGTTATTACAGGCTGCGGTAAAAAAGCTGAAGCAATTACCGGAAAAACAGGGCTGTATTTTAAATCGGACGATTATGCAGATATGGTATATTCTATATCTTCCGATTGCATGGACAGCAAGGAACTTAGTATGATTATTTCCCTGCAGGGAATACTTGCGCAGGATAAGTCTTCAATCTACATAATAGATAGCCAGAGTAAGGCTTTAAGCTTGGAGATTCTTGAGGCCTGCCGTAAGCAATATGGTTTTGCGGTTACGAATGTCAACAGTGCCTGGGAACTTGTCCAAATATTCGTATCTTCGGTAAAGAATAAATATGTTTTATACAACGACTGCTCAGATTCGGGCGTGAGTTATAAAGACCTTTCAATGAATTATGCTTCGGTAATAGCTGCGGTTGATAATTATCTTCCGCTTGCAAAAACCACAGAAGAAAAAGCGAAAGCTCTGGGACTTACTTTAGGTGACGATGCAACGGCTTATACAACAAGGTCGATATTCGATAAGTATAAAGACAAGCTGAATAAATCCTATCTCATACATCAGTCGCCGGCTCTGCCGCAATTGAGAGATTATGGTATAGCAGGCAAAGCAATGTGTTTTTATTCTGATTATTACGACGGAGACGCGAATGTAAAAAACGATATACTGCAATGGGCAAACGCAAATGCTCCTATACTCGGCTGGACGGAAAATGAGGTCAATTTCGTTTCTGCTAATTCGCTTCTTTCAAAAATTACAGTTTCTGCCGAATTTGCGTAAAATCTGTCTTTCACTTCGGCATCTTCATACGATAAGCTTCAACAGAGTAAATATAAGCCAAATGAAATAAATCCTGAAAAAAAAAAACACTCTGTTTCCCTAATCATTTCCGATGGTGTAAATGTACAGGGGATGACCAAAAAATTTTTT
>CAZJXH010000302.1:1717-3959 GCA_964549475.1 uncultured Oscillospiraceae bacterium | reverse complement strand
CCGAAACAATTTGCCGGTATTTTTCCTGACAGACATCAAATGATCTCTGCTCTTCATCATAACGGACTGCGAAATACCGATAATTAATATAGTTATACATGTGCCGCTCTCCCCAGTGCAGTTTTCCGGAGCCAATGCGATCGAAGCCTTACTTCCCTCTGAATCGGCAATATGACCTTTGCCGTACTTCATTCTTTTGCTATGCGCTTTAATCCCAGACATCCCGCAATGATCACACAGCACAGAAGAAGGGTCGCCCAATAAATTGTCCCGTTGTTATCGTCTCCGGTATTGGGGACTCCATTGATCGTATTGTTCTTCATCAGACTCACAATCTGGTTGGCAGAAAGCGCGGACGAAAGGATATTTATATCATCGAGACTTCCGATAAAGCCTTCTGAAAAGCTTCCGTCGGTGTATAAATGGCCGCCGATCGCTGTTTTCAGATAGCTTGAACTCGTGTTTCCATCAGCAGGATATTGATATGTGCCGACGGATACGCCATCAAAATATACCGTGTAGGATCTCTTGTCTTTATTAAACGATGCCGCCACGTGATGCCAGGTGCTGTCCGCCATCAGTTTTGCCGCCTCTGTCCAGTTAAACGAGGGGGAATTCGAGCCCACCCCGCTCACAAGCTTTGACCAACTTTCAGAGGCGTTTTTAAAGTTATAGACACCAAGTGCCACCCCGCCCTCGCCTGCTCCCCAGACGCCTGTCGAGAATACCCTTTGAGTACTATTATAGGACGTTGCTGCATTGTCCATGTTTATCCAGAATGAAACCGTGAAACTGCCATTCATCGGAAGACTTTCCATATCAAGCTCGATATAGCTGTGCCCATCCAATTTGATCGCATAATCGCCGCTATGGCCGCTCCGACCGTTTGTAAAGGTTGCATTGCCCTTTATTGCAGCACCTCCGGCTGTCTTGTCATTAAAATCAAAGACTGCAGGAGTTTTGATTTGAGGATCGCTGCCTTTCAAAAGTTCCCCGTTCATCAATTTTCCGATATATTCAGGACTGAATACGGATTTGATAATTACCACCTCGTCAAGACTTCCGACAAACCCTTCATTGAATGTACCTGCTAAATCAAGATATCCGCCAATCGCTGTTTCAACACAGGTTGTCAGCGTTGTGCCATTCGAAGGAATGGCATAATCGGAAACCTTTGCGCCATCGAGATAGATGGATGCTGACATTTTTTCCTCGTCAAATACCCCTGTCACATAATGCCAGGCATTATCCGCGATATACGGAAGATCATTGGACCATACAAGGGAGGGCGAAGCCGAACCGACACCGGAAACGAAATTGCTGATTTTATCAAGCGACTTTGAATAAGTACCCAGCATAACGCCGGTTTCACCGCCGCCCCAGAGGCCTGTCGAGATGATTCTGTTTACCTTGTCGGCATTGGGCTGTAAAGAAGAAACCTTCATCCAAAAGCCAACTGTCAGCCCTGAATCCGAATTCAAGCTGTCGGCATCGATTTTTATATAGTTCGAGCCATCCAATGCAATTCCTTTTCCGCTTTTCCCTGTTGTGTATTGGACATTCCCAATTGCAGTGCCATCATTTTTAGAAGTACCGGTATCGGCTGCGGTCTCCTTATCGAATGTATAAAAAGAATAATCGGCAAGCGAATCCGCTGTTGATTTCGCAGATTTGCCTGTAACCCCTATCGCTGCCTGAATGACCGGGATAATGACAGAGTATCCTTGTGGATTCAAATGAACACCGTCGCCAAGGTACAGACTTTCATCCGGTGTCACGCCATCGCCGGTTGCAAGCCAGGGTGTCATGATATCGATGAAAGTAACCCAGTCGCTGGCGTCGCAAAAAGCCTTGACCCTCGCATTACAATCTTTCCGTGTCTGAGTGATGCTTTTCGTGTCCTTTGTAATTCCCACACCCATTCCAATAAAGTAAATAGGGACATTGATTTCGGATTTCAATTTCTGTAAATACTCGATTGTTTTTTCCGCCGTATCTTCCGCGGTTTTTGAAAACTCGATTCCCATCCCGTTAATGTCGTTGCCGCCTGCTTTTACAATCAGCATAGTGGGGTGGAAGGATTTGTAAAGATCGGTATATGCCGCTTGGTCACAAATTTTCGTACCGCCTATGCCCAGATTGATTGAATCGATGGGTTGCAGATCTTTCGTCGAGGTTGTCCAAAGCTGCAAGAACGAATCGCCGATTATCAGTGCTTTCCCTTGATTGCTTGCCACCAGGC
>CAZJXH010000302.1:0-1707 GCA_964549475.1 uncultured Oscillospiraceae bacterium | reverse complement strand
GGCTTTCAAAAGGGCTGAATCTGCTCGCATATGCTTTTAGGTCATCACATGTGACAAATAAGGTTACAGTCTCTGACGGAAGCGTGAATGTCGCCTGATTGATCTGTACTTTATTCCCTGTGGATGTAACATAATACATCGTTCTTACCGCAAATCCTTCGTTCGGAGTCGCACGGACTTTCACATTACCGCTTTCGATTGAATACTCGATTGCGCAGTTGCGGTTTTTTGCAATGATCACTCTTTTACTGTCTGCATAAGCATTGTTTGAAACACTTTCAAATATTTCATTGGCAGAAAGCACCCGGTGCGATATGGTGACATCATCCAGAGAGCCCTTGAAGCCGCCCGAAAACGCAGAACCTTGAAGACAGCCGCCAATTGCCGCGTCAGCATAGGACGGAGTGATATTTGCCCCGCTCGGATAATCGGCGGATATCAGAAGAATGCCATCTACATATAGTAGATATTTCGCCGCTTCTTTGTTGAATATGACATTTATCGCATGCCATTGATTATCAATCAGCGATGCAGCGGTTTGTTCCAGGATCGTTGTATAATTTGTCCCCCCGACGCCTGCGCCTATGTGAGTTGTATTCACATCGGTGTTATAGATGGTTGTCATCACTCCATTCTCGGGAACCCCGGTAGAAAGGATTCTCTGTAACCCCGTATTGAAATCGGTATTGTCCATTTTCAGCCAGTAGGAAAGAGTAAATGAATCGGACAGATTAAACACATCGGAAGGTATTTTAATATAATTTGTACCGTTCAATTTGATCGCCTTGTCGGCAGCTTCCCCGCTTTTCCCTGTGACAAATTGCGGATTTTCGACCAATACGCCATCGTAATCGGTTGTTCCGCTGTCTGTTGCATCGCTTGAATTAAAGTTGTAAGCGGTCTTCTGGTCAAACATTTCGCCAATTGTACTTCCATTGTATAATAATTTCACCTGACCCGCCGTAAGTTCTCTGTTGACAATTGAAACGTCGTCAAGATAACCGACAAATCCCTCGCTGAATGTATCGTTTGCCAGTTCGCCGCCAATTGCGGCCCATAACCTTTCGGTAACTGCGGAATTCTCCGCGGTATATTCGTAGCTTTCCACCAATTCGCCATCCACATAGATTCCGACTTTTCTTGTCGAGCTATTTACGGTGGCCGTGACATTGCGCCACTGGCTGTTCATGAGATACCCGTAGACCCCTGAGAATTTCTGGGCGGGAGTCGATCCGCCAACCCCTGATGTCACATGCGTACATACATAATCTCCTACATAATTATAAAATCCCAGCATGAATCCTTTTTCTTGATTCGCAGTAAAGCCTGTCGACAGGACCCGCGAAGTCACATTGATTTTATTGTCATTATGAAACATATACGCCCAGAATGACACCGTGTATGTTTCTCCGGGAGCAATCGCTTTTGCAGCCACCTTGACATAGCTTGATCCATCAAGGCCAATGGCCACATCCCCTGATCCCTCGCCTTTATGTCCAAACGCATAAAAAACATTCCCGACAAAACTGCCATCATAATTCGTGTTTCCACTGTCACTTGCCGTTCCATCATCAAAGGAATATTCTGTGTATACAAGTGCGT
Organism: uncultured Oscillospiraceae bacterium; assembly: GCA_964549475.1. Lineage (GTDB taxonomy): Bacteria > Bacillota > Clostridia > Saccharofermentanales > UBA5734 > JBBQKF01. The sequence continues at coordinate 105 of CAZJXH010000302.1, read as the reverse complement.
CATCTGTCAGGTCCATTGACCCATTTGAAGCCATTACCATCCTTCCGAATCCAGTAAAGATACTCATACTTAAAGAAATTGCTAAAATAACTGCGCATAGTTTTT
>CAZJXH010000301.1:0-3980 GCA_964549475.1 uncultured Oscillospiraceae bacterium | reverse complement strand
TTTACGGCAGTACATAATTCATGCTGAACAATCAGAACGAAAATCTTACTTTATCAAAGCAGGATTATTTTACTATCGAGAAAACGTATCTGAATGAAAAAGAGATCCCATACCCCATTTTGTCCTTTTCCACGGAAGAAACGTCTTTTCCGGAGCCATCCCTGTCCCCGGAACCTTCCCCGGCGTTGTCCCCGGAACCGATCCTGTCCACTGGCCCTGCACCGACACTCCCGCTAAAACCGAAACCTACAGCGGTACCGACTTTTTCTCCGGAACAGACTGTCACGCTCTCCCCGGAACCGATCACCACATTGTCCCCGGAACAGACCGCATCCATGGCGTCCGACGAACTCGAGCGCGCTGCATTGGCAAACAGAATTTTAAACAACCCGAGAATCACACTTGCCACATTCCATCCATCCGGGGTCGCAGACAGCGCGTTTGCCTATGACAACATTCACGATACCGGGCTGGGTTATCCCGCAAGAAGAAGCCATTATGGAACCGCTCCTGGGGGAAGCGTATATCTGAGCTCTCAAATGCTGAATGTCATCCTTTTATTAACAGAAAAATACAGCTTCACCATTACTGAAATCGCCGGTGCCAACCACTCCTCCGGTTCAATGCATTATAGTGGAATCGCATTTGATATTGGTACGATAAACGGGAAATATGCGACAAACGGTGCTACGGCCAGAGCTTTTGTCGCGGATGCCAAAAAATATGGCGCGACGTATACCCTGATCGAGAAAACATGTGTCCATATTGATTTCAGATGATTGACACATAATGGAGGATTCGTCAAGAAGAAGGATAACAAAGGAGTTAAAACAATGGGAGAAGTCCAGAGATTGATTTTAACGACAAACGAAGCAGAAGCATTACAGGAAAACGAAAAATTACTGGATGTCACCTTAAAATCCATTGGGGATGCAGTGATTACAACTGATGAACACGGATGGATCACCAGAATGAATCCGGTAGCTGAAAAATTATGCGGCTGGTCCTTGGAAGAGGCCAAAGGGAAATCACTGGAAACGGTATTTCGAATCATTAATTCCGAAACCGGCCTTCCCGTTTCCGATCCAACAAAAAAAGTCTTGGAAGAAGGATGCATAGTCGGCCTTGCCAACCATACCGCCCTTCTATCAAGAGATGGAACAACATACCAGATTTTGGACAGCGCCGCACCGATCAAGAACCAGGAAGGCGCGGTCTTCGGTGTGGTACTGGTCTTTTCCGATGTTACCGAGGATTATGCGCTGCGTAAAAAAATCCAGGAGAGTGAAAAAAGGTACAGAGGCTTGTTTGTATCAAACAACGACGGTATCTGTCTGCATGAGCTGGTCTATCAGGACAACGTGCCGGTTGATTATCGGATTCTTGATGTGAATCCGAAATATGAGCACATCATCGGAATTTCCTACCAGGAAGCAAAAGGTTCGCTGGCATCGGCTCTTTATCACAGTGATCCTCCCTACCTGGACATTTATGCCAAAGCGGCGATAACCGGTGTGCCGTCATCGTTCGAAACCTATTTTCCACCAATGGAGAGGTATTTTTATATTTCGGTTTATTCGCCGGAGCCGGATCATTTTGTGACCGTTTTTCAAGACATCACCGAACGCAAAAATACAGAAATAGCCCTGAAGAGAGAGAAGGAATTTACGGAAACCGTGCTTGAAAGCATTCCGGGATATCTTTATGTTTACGACGAATCCGGCAGGCTCGTCCAATGGAACAAGAAGCATGAGGAAATGACCGGATACTCGACGGAGGAGCTTTCGGAGATGACCTTGGGCAAATGGTTTGAGGGGGAAGACCGGATCCGGGTTGCAAAAGCGGCCGCTGCTGTTTTTGCAACAGGATACGGCGAGGTGGAAGCTGATCTGATTATCAAAGGCGGAGGGAAACTGCGCATCCTTTCCAATGGCATCCGTATGGAAAAAGAAGGGAAGAGATACTTCGTCGGTGTCGGGATTGATATATCAAAAAGAAGAAAAGCCGAAGAGAAATTGGAAGCGAGCGAGAAGAAATATCGCCTTTTAACCGAGAATGCATCCGATGTCATCTCTGTATATAATTTACAAAAAAACAAATTCACCTATGTCAGCCCCTCTATTTATCAACTGCGCGGATTCACATCCGAAGAGGCGATGAATGAAAGTCTGCTTGACTCCATGACATCGGAGTCGTTCCAAAGAATAAATGCGATTGTGGAAAGAGACCTTGCCGCCTTTATTAAAAATCCGGAGGAATCCAATTGCCATATGATTGAAATCCGTCAGCCCTGTAAAAACGGGAAAGCCGTCTGGGTTGAACTATCCTCCAGGTATTGCTACAATTCCGCAGGAGAAATCGAAGTGGTCAATGTCAGCCGGAATATCGAAGAACGAAAAAAAGCAGAAAAGCAGGTCTTATATCTAAGCTACTATGATCAGCTCACAGGACTGTATAATCGACGGTTTTATGAAGAAGAGCTAAAGAGATTGGATACGCCGAAAAATTTACCCATCACTTTGATCATGATGGATGTGAACGGCCTGAAACTCACCAATGACGCCTTTGGCCATAAAGCGGGCGACCATCTTCTGAAAAAAATCGCCGGCATTATTAAAAAAGTATGCAATACGGATGAACTGGCAGCCCGAATCGGGGGAGATGAATTTGTCATTCTGCTGCCAAAAACAGAGGAGGCAAGTGCCGTCAGAATTGTTGAACGAATCAATGCGACGGTTGCGAAGGGAACAACCAGCCATTCCATCCTGTCTGTCTCAATTGGATTTGCGGTGAAACATGATGCTTCGCAAAACATGCAGGATATCTTTAAGGATGCGGAAAACAACATGTACCGGCACAAGCTTTCCGAAAGTTCAAGCATGCGAAGCCAGACCATCAAATTGATCATGAATTCGCTGTTCGAGAAAAACCAGCGCGAAATGCTGCATTCCAAAAGAGTCAGCGAGATTTGCGAGGCGATCGCAATAAAAATGAATTTTTCGCAGGATGATGTCAATCAGATCCGATTGGCTGGATTGATGCACGATATCGGGAAAATCGGAATCAGCGACACCACACTAAACAAAGTCGAAAAATTAACGAAAGAGGAGTGGAATGATATCAAGAGGCATTCTGAAATCGGATACCGGATCTTAAGCTCCGCCAATGAATTTTCCGAAATCGCCGATTTCATCCTGGAACATCACGAAAGATGGGACGGGAAAGGATATCCGAAAGGCCTTTCCGGCAAAAATATTTCTTTACAGGCAAGAGTCATCGCCATCGCAGACTGTTACGATGCGATGATGTCAGACCGGCCTTATCGAAAAGCACTGACCGAGGAAGTCAGCATCGCGGAGATCAGAGGAAACAGCGGGATTCAATTTGATCCGGAAATCACGAAGATTTTTATCGAGAAGGTTCTGGAGAAAGAAGGATCGCAATGACCTCTCCTTTTGCCAGAACCTGCGGATAGAAAAGGATGAAAACAAGGTCTGGACCAAGATAAAAACAAAGGCGAAAACACAAAACAAAGACGAAAGCAAAGACAGGGACGCTGAGAAAAATAGATAAACCGAAACGAGAAAGGTGATGGGTCAAATGTCAACTGAAAGCAAAAAGGGCAGAATAAAAATTATCAAGAATGGTCCTTACCGGGTATCCGGTCATGTGCCATTGTTCGAAAAAATCATTGTCCCCAAAGGAGTCGTATACGAATTCAAACGGGGACGCGATTTACCGCAGGGGGAGGAATATACGCTATGCCGCTGCGGTAAGTCGAAAAACGCCCCTTTTTGTGACGGAACCCACGAAAAAACAGGTTTTATCGGGACGGAAACCGCATCACGGGATTCATATGACGACAGGGCGGAATGGATCGAGGGACCCGGTGTTGATCTATTGGATGACAACCGATGTGCATATGCCCGTTTCTGCCATGAGAAGAATGGAAATGTCTGGAACCTGACCGAAAACTCGTA
>CAZJXH010000300.1:0-4001 GCA_964549475.1 uncultured Oscillospiraceae bacterium | reverse complement strand
ATTCACTTAATCGATTCTCTGGCCATCAACCCTGAGGAAAAAAAGCGCTTCAAGACATTTTTGACACATGAAGTGATCAACTATATGAAGAGCTATCAGGATTACTATGCGCGCTTTTTTGAGTCCTATGATGTCCCCAAACATGTCACTCTTGATAATCTGAAAACCATTTTGTATGACCTAGGCCACCTCTCCTCGAATTTTCACGATTTCCTCCATTCCATCCATTATCATACAAGTCCTCTTTCGCAGCGATCTCTACAATTTTTCCGAGATACATGACAGCGATCCGGTCACATAAAAAACGGACTACACTTAAATCATGTGAAATGAACATATAAGTCAAATCAAATTTTTTCTGGATGTCTTTCAACAGGTTTAATACCTGGGCCCGAACAGATACATCCAGTGCGGATACCGGTTCATCGCAGAAGATGAATTTCGGATTTAAAATCAGTGCGCGGGCAATTCCGATCCGTTGCCTCTGTCCTCCGGAAAATTCATGAGGATACTTATTCATATATTCCTCATTCAGTCCCACCATTTTCATAATGTAAACTACTTGCGCCATTTTTTCTTCTTCCGATTCTTTTGAAAATACATCTAATGGCGCTTTTATTAAATCCTTCACTGTCATGCGGGGATTTAATGACGAATAGGGATCTTGAAAAATAATCTGCAGCTCATTTCGCTTCAGTCGCATTTCTTCTTTCTTTAAAGACTGCAGATCAACTCCCTGATAAAATACTTTACCGCCCGTTGGCTCTATAAGACGAATAATGGTTCGTCCCAGTGTGGATTTTCCACAACCGCTTTCCCCTACAATGCCAAAGGTTTCTCCTTTATGAATGTTGAATGATACATCATTCACGGCTTTGACTGCGGGTCGCTTATTTTCTTTTGAAAATAATTTTTTAGAACCATAAAAAAACTTATTGAGATTATGAACTTCCAAAAAATCTTTCCCTTCGCTCATTTTACTCCCCGCCTTTCATATCTGCATATTTCCAGCAATAAACCTGCTGGCTGCCTACCTGGTACATTGCAGGACGCTCCATTTCACACTTTGGCGTTGCTTCCTTGCAGCGAGTGCAAAAACGGCATCCTTTCGGCATGTTTTGTAAAGTCGGAACAGTCCCGTCAATCGTAAACAATCGGTCCACATCCTTATCCTTCCGGGGAATCGAATTCAAAAGGCCTTTTGTATAAGGATGAAGGGGATTTTTAAACAAATCTGCTGCGAATCCATACTCCATCACCATGCCGGCATACATAACGATTATTTTGTCTGCCATATCCGCAACAACACCCATGTCGTGGGTAATTAGCATAATCGATGCTCCGCTTTTTTCTTTAAGCTCCTTTAAAAGCTCCAGAATTTGTGCCTGGATTGTTACATCAAGCGCGGTGGTAGGCTCGTCTGCGATAATAAGTCCGGGATTTTGGGATAAAGCCATGGCAATCATCACTCTCTGCCGCATCCCGCCACTTAATTGATGAGGATATTCTTTCATTCGTTTTTCCGGAGAAGAAATTCCCACTTTGATAAGTAACCCCAAAGCTTCCTTTTCTGCCATGTTTTTATCAATATCCCGCTTTAGAGAAATGGCTTCCATGATCTGTCTTCCAATGGTCATCACCGGATTCAGCGACGTCATGGAATCCTGGAATATCATGGCAATTTCCTTTCCTCGGATATGGCTCATTTCTTTATTTTTCAATGCAGTAATATCATTCCCTTTTTAAAGAATCTCCCCTCTGTCAATGCGGGAAACCGCATGGGGAAGCAAATGCAGGATAGACATGGAAGTCACACTTTTTCCACATCCGGATTCTCCGACAATCCCGAGTGTTTCGCCTTTTGCCACTTTAAAGCTGACGTCTTCTACCGCAGTCACCCATTTTTTTTTAATGCGAAAACTTATGGTCAATTTTTTAACGATCAGTAATGAGTCTTCCATGCTTATCCCCCTGCGCTTTTAAGTAAAATAATACCACATTTTCTCCTCGACTAGAAACACTGCCGGCCTCATTAAAAGTACCGGCAGTTTCCCGTTCAAATGAATAATTTACTTTACTGTCCATTTCCATACATTGCGATTCAGCTGTGAGTAGTCTTTAATATCGGTGATCCCATCGATTCGTTTATTGTAGGCAAATAAAGAATTCTGGAAATATAAGAATGCAAATGGAACCTGTTCTTTTAATAATTCTTGATATTTGTCATATTGTGTCTTCCTGTCGTTAAATGTAAAGGCTTTCTCTCCGGCAGCCCCGGTATTATAAATAGTCCAGTCCGTTAAATGTGAAAAGTTGTTCAAATGGTCCGGCTTGAAGTTGATCACACATTCCGACGGGTCTGGAGAACCGCCTGAACCGATCAGACCCAGATCATAATCCCCTTTTCTTACGGTATTCAAATGCGTTGCAAAATCCGCACTTTGAATTTTAACTTTGATACCAATGGCTGACAAATTCTGTTGAATAATTACTGCGGACTGCTCCCGGATCACATTGCCTGTAGGGACTGACATGATAAGCTCATGGCTTCCATCCCAACCCGCTTCAGCTAATAGTTTTTTTGCATTAGTGGCATCAAATGAAACCTCTATTGCAGAATTATAATACTTATGGCTCTTGGCAAAAGGGCCATTGGCAATCTGTCCTTGTCCTTTTAGAAGGCCGTCAATGATCAGGCTTCTGTTAATTGCCATGTTGATCGCCTGTCTTACTTTCGCAGGCAGATAAGGCTTTGCTGTATTAATAGCCATATACTGATAGCCCAGGGATTCCATTGAAATACAGGTCAGATTGCTTTGTTTCTGAGCCATATCCCAGTCAGACAGCTGCAAGGAAGCAACATTGCCGGCAGCTAAAACATCTATTTCGCCATTCATCAGACCCGATAACAGGTTGGTCGTTGTAACAACGCGAACAATAAAACGATCCCATTGCGGCGCTCCCAGGTGGTAATCCTTATTCGCCTTGAGCTCCACTCGTTCCCCGCTGATCTGATTCTCATAAATACAGGGTCCGGAACCAATCGGATGTTTCCAAAAATCACTTTTTCTGATTTGATCCAGTGGAATATCTTTCAACAAGTGGGAGGGCAGAATATAAAGATCCCTGAATTTTGTAAACATCATGAAATCAATATTCGTCGATCCCTTACAGATGAATTTCACTGTATGTTCATCTACGGCGATAACCTGCAGGCTGGTATCGCTCTCCCCATGGCCCTTGAAAGGGCTTAAATTATTTGTACGCGGGGATGCAAGGGTGGGTGCGCTGTACAATTTACTGGTAAAAACGACATCTTCTGCTGTTACCGGTTTCCCATCATGCCATTTCGCATTTTTATTAAGGTGAAAAGTCAGTTCTGTGTTGTCCCCGTTCATTTCCCACGTATCGGCCAGTCTGGAATAATAAGTGCCGTCCGCCTTTAAGTAAACAAGCTTGTCATAGATCAAATCCAGAATAACATCGGAGTAGGCACTGGTTGTATCAAACGGGACCATGCTGTCCCATGCCGAAACCATTGCCATTGTAATGGTTTTGCTGCCAGATGCAATATTCGATGCGGTTGATGCGCTGGCCCCATCTGATTTTACCGCCTCCTGTGTGTTTTTTAATGAGCATCCTGAAATCATCATAATACTTAAAGCCATCACCAATAACATACGCCACATTCCACTTCGTTTCCTGTTCATAAAAACCCTCCTCATAATTTTTTATACACACCGATTCATCGGTTTGTGTCACATCAACTGGTTCCCCGTTTAAATACTCATCTTGGTATCCAGAGCATCCCTGATCCCATCTCCGATGAAATTAATGCTCAATACAGTAAAGATCAGTACCAGCCCTGCAGGAATCCAAACCCATGGTTTACTGGACAGCACACTGATCGACTGTGCATAATAAAGGATATTCCCCCAGGAGGCTGCTGGTGCCTGAACCCCCACGCCAAGGAAGCTTAACGAAGGTTCCGTAATAATCGC
>CAZJXH010000299.1:0-4022 GCA_964549475.1 uncultured Oscillospiraceae bacterium | reverse complement strand
AACGAACAATTTCTTTTTCAATGTGTCTACTCCCCTTCATTCAGATTATCCGATCCCGGCTCAAAAAATCGAGCCGTTCCACTCATCCACTTTATTTGTTGATGATCCAGCCGGTTGTATCAATGTTCATACTTTTAATATAATCATCCGCACCGGCTTGCTGGATTTCATTGATCTTTGCATAAAATGCCGCATCGTCTGTCTCGCCTTTCACCCACAACTCAAGGTTCTTATCCATGTCCAGGTTTTTCTCGGCTGTAAATGCGTCAGGCCAAGTCGTTCCAAGGGACTTTGGAAAAGGGTTGTTGAAATAATCCGTCAGCAGTGGAGGGATATCGCATCCTTTTACCGCACCAATCGATGAACCCTGCTCAAGAACCATCAGCCCTTCGTTTTCGGGTGTTGTCAGAAATTGCAGAAACTTGACTGCCGCTGCAAGCAGTTCGGGATTGTCCTTTACGGTCGGCTTCAGGATGTTCAGTTGAAGGTCCGGGTCTGGCTGATAGGGTCCCTTTCCGGTATACTCGACAGTACCGGCAAAAGGTGTCGTATCTTTGTCCAGAAGCGGGTTCGGGAAGACACTGAATTCAAATTTCTTGCCTTTGTTGTTGTTTTCCGCCTGGATTGCCCAGATTCCTTCTTCTTTCATCCCAAGGGTCCCCTTATTCCAGGGGGTCATGAAATCACTGTTCTCCCAGCCGTTCGGCAGGACTTTTGTGTAGTAGCGCTTTAGCTGGATAAATAGTTCTCTGGCATAATCATACTTCACAGGGTTATATAGTCCCTCTTTGACACCGCGCAGCCTTTCTGCCGCATCAACGGTCCCGTCCTTATTGTAATCTGTTTGATCTTTAATGTAATTAGAAATCGATGGGCCGATGATAAACTGCTGAACCCAGGATCCAAACGAGATCGTCTTGAAAAATCCCCATGGGGCAAGAGCTGTGAATCCAGCTGCTTTCAGTTTATCGGTTGCGGTAATCAGCTCTTCCCAGGTCTTTGGCGACGAAGTAATTCCTGCAGTTGTAAAAGCTTCTTTGTTGTAATAATATCCTGTTGGTGGACCGGCATAAAGGATGACAGGGATGGCTACCACATCCCCTTTGATATCCTGGATAGTGCCCCTGGTCCACAAATAAGAGGGGAAACTATCTCGCCATTTTGTGTTTCCTTTTACATAAGGATTAGGCTGATCGAGATATTCATCGAGAGGCATATACCAGTCTCTGTCCTGATAACGGGTTCCCCAGGAGAAAGCGATGGCAGGAGCTGTACCGGCATTGATCTGTGTCGTGAACCATTCGGCAAGCTCTTTATCAAGCCCGCCTACCGGTTTGCTTCTTGCCCATTTGATTTTAATGTCCGGATTCTGAACCATGAATTCATCCGCGATTTTTTGAGTTGAAAGAAATACAGTGGGGCTGTCCGCCGTTGGCTCAGTGTTTACAGTCGGCATCCAGCCATGCATATCCACCACCAGCTCGATAGGCTCTGATTTACCCTGTGATGAAGCGGGGGTTTCTTTCGCATCGCACGAAAGTAATCCGAAAAGAAGTGCAGCCATTAAGCAAAAAGAAATAATTTTCGTCCATATCTTCATAATTCATCCCTCTCATGGTTCGCAATGATTTTGATCTACTAAATAATACAGCAGGAGTCTGAAAAACTGAATCGATTTATCGGTGACCGGGTGCTTGTGTATTTATACTAATGCAAATCGTTTTTATTTAATATATTAAAATGGTTGACTAATTTATTGTTTTGGCTTTTTAAAGTTCATGCCATTCGGCCCAATTGTCCCTGACGCCATAATAACTGCTTATCGATCATTCAAATCATCCCTGTAAATTATAGCTTTACATTCGAATTAAAAATACGTATTATATAAATTATACAGTTGATTCCCAATTAATATTGATATTTTAGATAAAATCAGAGGTGTATATGAACCTGGCAACATTGGATTTCCAATTTATATTCATACATAATTCTCAAACCGAAGTATTGCCTCACAGCCACAACGCCTATGAATTAGTTTATTATTTTGAAGGTGAAGGACTTAGCAATACAGACAAGCAGAATTTCACTTATGGTCCGAACACCTATTCAATCTATGCGCCGAACCTGCCGCATAACGAGTATCATAAATGCAGAACATCTGTATACTGTATTGGTTTCATACTGCAGCAAGTCTGTAACATCAATATTCAAACCGGCAATTTTTGTGACAAGGATCTGTCTATATTACAGCTTGTTGAAAAAATAAAGCAGGAGGCCTTTCAGCATGAGCCTCATTACAAAGAAGTCATCAATATTCTTTTATCTGAATTTTTGTATCGGTACGACCGGCAGAATAATCAGGATAATATTATGCACGACGATCTCTATAAAATAAAAAAACATATCAACGAGAACATCGGAACCGACATCAATATGAACGATTTATCAGAACTCTCCGGTTATAGCTATCATTATTTTCGCCATTTATTTAAAGAACAGACCGGGTTGTCGCCGAAACAGTATATCATCAACCAGCGATTGGAATATTCCAAAATTCTGCTGGCCAACTCTCCCTCCTCGGTTCTTGATATTGCACTGACCTGCGGTTTTGCATGCAGTTCACAATTCGATACCATTTTCAAGCGTTATACAGGCAAGTCGCCGATTCAATATCGCAAAGAAATTAAAAGTATGAAGTTGTAGACCCCGGTATCCTGCCATTTCCCATATAGCCATTATATCAAACTATATAGCCATTAAATGGTATATTTCATTGCATGGTTTTATTAAAATCAAGTTATGATATAAGCCTTTTATTCGAAAGGACTGGTTATGATGAAAAAAATTGTAATTTTGTTTATTTTATGCACTTTATTTGTTTCCTGCGAAAAGGTAAATAACAGTGGCATCAGCAATTTCCCCGTAGATTCTTCTTCCGATGCCGTATCGGATGTGAATAATGCAAGTTCATCACAGGCCGGTTCATTTGTAGAAGCCTCCACACACTCCTCTTCATTTTCTCGGCAGGCATCCTCTTCTTCAACAGAAAGCAGCCCCGCTATTGTCTCCTCAAATTCATTATCTGCCGCATCTCTCAGAAACAGTTCCGCCTCATCATCGAGTTTTGAGCTTTCCGAAAGGCTTGCATTCAGAGATTCCTATATATTGAGGGATAAGTATATTGTTTTTTTTCTGACAAACACAACAATCTATCAGGCGGTATCATTTAATATCGGTAAAGACGCTGACAAAAAGACAAATTTCATTACTGAACTGCCGATGCTGTTCGATCAGATCGATTCAGACAGCCAATACAAATATGCTTTCGGTTTAAGTGGTCCGATGCTTTTAACCCAATCGATCCAGGAGATGCGGGATGAAATCAATCTGGCTTTTAATGCTGCTGAAAAATATAATGTACCCGTTTATTTTCAGCTCGATGACTGCAACAATTATACGACACAGTTTGGAAACGGCGCTACCCCGAAATTCTATCAGAACCCTGACTGGTGTGAATGGGTCTCCTTCCCCAAATTTGGCGAAAGATGGGGTGGACAATCCAATGGCAGATTGCCTTATTACTGGTTTAACTGGGGATCCTATATGCACGCTGAAGCCTTTCCAAGCTTCCAATCGGACGGATTACGGAAATTCGTCGTGAATCAGCTTCAGAAAGGTGTTCTAGAGCCTTTAAACGAACGGTACGACAAGCTTCGCAAAGTTGGCAGGGAGTATCTTTTTGCCGGAATGTCTATCGGTTGGGAAACTCATATTCCTGATTATTCGATAAGCAACACAATCCTTCATGTCAGCCCGTATAGTCTTCCGGTTAATATTTTGAAAAACGACCGGATGGAGGCTTGGGAAGCATCTAAATATGGATATAATTCACTGAATATGCTTAACAAAAGCACCTACGATATTGAAGCCCTGTATAAAGTCATCCATGATTATTCTGAACTGCTTGCTAAAACCGCATATGATTCAGGTATTCCGAAGCAGAAAATATTCACGCATATGGT
>CAZJXH010000298.1:1567-4026 GCA_964549475.1 uncultured Oscillospiraceae bacterium | reverse complement strand
CGGAATCTCGACGCCCAGGTCACCGCGGGCGACCATGATTCCGTCGGCTGCATTCAGTATCTCATCGAAATTGTTGATACCTTCACGGTTTTCGATCTTGGCAATCAGATGGATGTCGCTGCCGCCAAGGGTAGCCAGGATCTTTCGGATATCCAGAATGTCAGCGGCTTTGCGGACAAAGGAAACTGCGATGAAATCAAACCCGTTTTCGACAGCAAAATGGATATCGTCGATATCCTTCTGGGTCAGGGATGGCAGATGGGTCGTCGTACCAGGGAGATTGATGCTTTTGTGATTGGATACGGGACCACCGTTGATCACATTGCAATGGACCGATGTTCCTTCGATGTCCACCACTTCCAGCTCGATCAGGCCGTCATCGATCAGGATATGAGAACCCGGACTGACGTCTTTGTAAAAATCAGCATAACTGACTTCGATTGTTTTTTCGTTGCTGATGATATGTTCCGGCACCAGAGTCACCAGGGACTTTTCTTTGAGTTCCACGCGCCCCTTTTCGAAATTCCCGGTACGGATCTCCGGGCCCTTGGTGTCGAGCAGCAGCGCGACCGGCAGATGCAGTTCCTCCCGCAGGGCTTTGATCTTGTTGACACGCACAAGGTGCTCGGCGTGATCGCCATGCGAAAAATTCAATCGGGCGACATTCATGCCCATGACCATCAGTTGCCTTAAGATGGAATCGTCTTCAACAGCCGGTCCGACAGTACATATGATTTTGGTTTTTCTCATGGTCTTTTTCATGTTATTCCTCTTTTCTCACAGGAGCAGACAAATTTATTTGCTTTTATGATATAACAAAACAGGATAGATATCCACTATTTGATTTGATTTGATTTGAATGCATTAATAGCTTAGAGTAATTCATTTGTATGTTTTTCGTATCGACCAAATCTGGCTTCTACTCTTTATGTCCAAGTATGCCGAATAGTTCACCGTCGATTTCAAAAATATCATCAATCGAAATTTTCGTGTCGTCCTGCATTACCATCATCCGCTCATACGCATCTATTTTCTTCACACACCCGGCAGCAGTAATGTAAGCGCCGCCGGATTTCTTCTTATCCATCTGAAAATAGGTAATCAAGACTTCCGGCTGCGCATCAATCTGATCTTGTATTTTGGACAGCTTCTCGTTCAAATCCGATTTGCTGTATTCGTCCAATTCAATTTTTTTATCTGTTAACCGACCTGTTTCAGTGATAGCCGTACCGTAGCCTGTAAGCGCGGCAAACGGAGAAAACTGCGCCGCACGGTCATATGTGGACATATGCGGACGCGAAGAGGAAGTGTGGTGCGTCAGATTGATAATATCGTCATATGAATTCATTATGCCTTATGTCCTCCAATCTGCCGGTTGCGAGATGCGGTTGTAGCGCCTTCTTCAAGATTCATCCCCTTTAGAATGGCGTTTTTACCGTACTTATTCTTTATCCTGATCACGGCCTCCTGCATCTTTTTTTCTCGTGCCAATGCGGCTTCTTCCGCGGCTTTCTTCTTCTGAACAGCTACATAATCGGTAAACAGGTCGAGCTGCTCGAACGATTCCGATTTTACTGCAAAGTTTTTATCGACTACATGATTTGCTGTGATATTGACTCGTCGGACAAGTAAGTTTTTATCTGTGATACGGTCAAATAATTCCAAAACAGCATCCATAATGATCTTCGTGGAAGAAGTCCGCCGGTTCAGGTTTGTGGTGCCGTTTGCGTGCTTTGGAATCTTGCGGCCATAATGGTCCGTTGTGACCTCGCCATGATAGGATCTGCTTATCTCTGGATTCGTGAGGTTTTCAATGTCATACCCCATGGTCAAAACCATCTGGTCGGCAACAAGACCCTTTTCTACTAAATCCAAAACGAGAAGGTCCGTCATTTCCCGCACAATCAGTTTTACTTTATCAAAGGGATATGGGTATTGAAGAACCTGCCCGGAACTGATACTGTTTGTGCTGGGCTTGTACGCTTTGATTTCGGCCATCGTGCAGGGCTCCCAGCCCCAAGCGTGATCAATCAGCAGCTCCGCATTGATACCGAATAACTTATAAAGCAAGTCCTCATTATAATACTCTTGTGGTTTCCCGAGAGAACATCTTGCTACATCGCCCATCGTGTACATTCCGTTTGTTTCCAGCTTTGCAGCGTACCCTTTGCCGACGCGCCAGAAGTCCGTAAGTGGACGATGCGTCCAAAGATGCTGACGGTAGCTCTTCTCATCCAGCTCCGCCATGCGCACACCGTCCTTATCCGGTGCGATGTGCTTTGCCTGAATGTCCATGGCGATCTTGGCAAGATAGAGATTCGTTCCAATTCCAGCTGTCGCCGTGACGCCGGTGGCTTTCAGCACTTCCTGAATCATCATCATAGTAATCTCGCGGGGTGCGAGTTTATATGTTTTTAAATAATCCGACATACACGTTTCAGCAAATTCATCTACATTTG
>CAZJXH010000298.1:0-1557 GCA_964549475.1 uncultured Oscillospiraceae bacterium | reverse complement strand
GGTGTTTAGATAATTTGTGGCATCGATGAACACCTCATCGATTGAGTAAACATGAATATCCTCCGGAGCAACGTATTTCAAATAAATATCATAAATCCGTGTGCTGTACTCTATATACAGAGCCATGCGCGGCGGTGCGACGATATATGAAACAGCCAGTTCCGGCGACACCTTTAAAACAGCGTTGTCATAAGATTCCCCGGCGAACACGCGTCCAGGTGCGGAGCATTGACGTTGTGCGTTCGCTTCTTTTATCTTCTGCACAACTTCAAACAATCTTGACCGGCCATGAACTCCATAGGATTTGAGCGACGGCGAAACAGCCAGGCAGATGGTCTTTTCGGTGCGGCTGGAATCGGCTACCACGAGGTTGGTCTTCATGGGGTCAAGGCTGCGCTCAACGCACTCCACGGAGGCATAAAAAGACTTCAAGTCGATTGCAATATAAACGCGATTCTTTGTTTCCATGCCGTTTCACCTCCCATCTGGCAGCTTCTATACTTGAAATATCCAATGCTCTTATCTGGAATCACTGTCAGGATACGCCGGAATGCTGTCCGGATGTGGCCGAAATATGCAATAAGTTTTATGGGCTTACCAGGTAACTTTGGTTGGGTATCTTCTTATATCTTCACGTAATTTCTTGCTAGATTTAATACTATCACATCTAAAAATATTATCAATAGGGAACGTATGTTCTTTTTGTATTAAATTATTACCATTCTATAAACAATTTGGGGTGTATAGGGTTTAGATCATTGTGAACGACAAAAAAAGTTTTTGTCGTTATTAACATTTTGCCAAGTAAGACAGATCATGAGTTATAATATTGGAGATCAGGAGGCACTCCCCAATTAACAGAATGGGGTTGGAGATAAAGCTTATATTTTGATTGTCCTAAGTAGTATATTTGAAGTAGATAGCATTACTGATAATTTTGCCCTTTCCGTAATTGTCAGTAAAGTATATCTTGTAGGTATGACCATTAGTCAGAGTATATTTTGCAATCAATGAGGCCCTTGTCCAACTGGTAACTGGGCCGAAATAGTAAACTCGGTCATTAGTTGAGTTATCTTCAAAGGTTAGAGGTATCAATATTCATCATTTCCGCAATATCAACTTTATTGCTTATTAAAGAGGACTTGATGGCATTTATATGAACCGCTTTTATTTAAGTTTTCAACAAACAGTTCATACATGAAGCGTGAAGCGTGAAATAAAGCGTGAAATAAAAAAATTAGTTTGACAAATCGCTTTTTGAATGATATCATATCACAGCACAGTTTAATTAGCTCGTGTGGCGGAATCGGCAGACGCAACGGACTTAAAATCCGTCGGACTCATCATCCGTGCCGGTTCGAGTCCGGCCACGAGCACCAATACGGTGCAAATTGCCAGTATCTGAAAGCCGAATGCCGATTTTACAGATATCACACCACATCGCGGAGTGGAGCAGTTGGTAGCTTGTCGGGCTCATAACCCGAAGGTCGTAGGTTCGAATCCTGCCTCCGCAACCAAAAGAAATAACATCCTAAACAGGGTGTTATTTTTTTTTGG
>CAZJXH010000297.1:0-4029 GCA_964549475.1 uncultured Oscillospiraceae bacterium | reverse complement strand
TGTGGGCATTGGCGGGTACAGCATGTGCGGCCTGGCTCAAATCTGTCATAAGGCAGGGTATGTCATTGCCGGATCAGACAAGGAATCCTCCCACCGTACAGAACAATTGCGTGATTTGGGAATTCAGGTTTATACCGAACATGATGGACAGAACATCGAGAGTTTTCACCCCGACTGTGTTGTTTTTACTTCTGCGGTCTCAAAGGAGAATCCTGAGCTTGTCGCCGCTTCGGAACGGATGATTCCGGTATATGAACGGTCTCTTTTCCTTGGCGGAATCAATCGGATGTTCGAGAAGATTATCAATATCGCGGGAACCCACGGCAAAACGACCACCACCACGATGTGCGCCTTGATTCTGGAGGACTCCGGACTGGACCCTCCCGACCATGTCGGTGCCGAGGTCCATTCATGGAGCAGCCCGGTTCGGATCGGGAAGGCCCACAATTTTTTTGTATCGGAAGCCTGTGAATATAACTCCAGTTTCCTGCAGTTTTTCTCTACTACCGCAGCCATACTCAACATCGATCATGACCATGTGGATTGTTTCCCCACCATTGAGGATGTTGTCACTGTTTTCGCGAAATTCGCCTGCACCGTTCCTTCTGATGGATATCTGATCGTTCCGGCTTTCGATCCCCATATTCCTGCGATGCTGGATCAGGTTCGCGGGTATAAAAAAGCAAAGTCAGAAAAAATGCCGATTATTGTTACATTTGGCCGCGAAACGGATTTGTTTCAAAAGGAGAAACCTGATTTTTACTGTTCCAATTACCGGTTGATAGAAGGATATCCTTCTTTTGATGTCTATTCGAAACGCACCTTTTTTTGCCATATCGATTTGGCAATCCCCGGAGAGCACAATGTGATGAACGCCCTTTCCGCCATTGCCTGTGCGGTATTGAACGGCGCGACAAGAACGGCCTGTGTCCATGTTCTTTCCGAATTTCATGGCGCCGACAATCGATTCTCGGAGCGCGGAGAATACAAGGGCGCAAAGATTATTGCCGATTATGCCCATCATCCTTCTGCGATCAGAGTCTCCTATCTGGCCGCGATGAATATTTCCAAGGGGCACCGTGTCTGGACGGTTTTCCAGCCAATCACCTACAATCGCGCCATCGGGTTGTTTGATGAATTTGTAATTGCATTGAGTCAATGCCCGTTTTCAATGATTTTTGAAGTCTATACCTCCCGGGAATCGAACACCCAGGGATTTTCATCGCAGTCCATCTGTGACAAAATAGTCAAACTGGGGGGGAACAGCGTATTCCTGACCCGGTATGAGGAGTTGAAGGAACAGTTGGACAAGCATGTCGCTCCCGGCGACATTGTTCTGATCATGGGACCGGAAGGAATGAAGCAATTCGCCGACCGTCTCGTCAAGGATGACCTTCTCGATTAGCCGGAGAGACATTCAGGCAAAGCAAGGAGAACCCGTTGAGTTTATTAACAATCGAAAACATTACGAAAAGCTATTTTCATCGCACGGTTCTGGATAATGTTTCTTTAAGGGTGTAAGAAGGCGACCGCCTCGGATTTATCGGTCCGAACGGCGCCGGGAAGACGACCTTATTTAAAATAATCACTGGTCAGGAGACTGCGGAGCAAGGCCAGATCATCAAACCCGGCAATGTGATCATCGGTTATCTGTCCCAGCACATTGAGGATTCTTCCAGGCTCGAATCCACGGCGCTTCGGAACAGGGAACTGGAAGAACTGGAATATCAGATTCATCGTCTGGAAACCCAGATGGGCCAGTTTACCGATCATCTAAGCATCGCCTACCGTACCATCACCGCCCGTTACACGGAGCTCACCGCAAAATTCGAGTCATTGGACGGATATTCCTACGAAAGAAACATGAAAGAGACGCTTCAAGGACTTGGACTTGCAGTGGATACCTTCACCCGGCCTCTGTCTTCTTTATCAGGAGGAGAGAAAATGCGGGTGGCGCTGGCCCGCATCTTGCTGATTCATCCGGATATTCTGTTATTGGACGAGCCGACCAACCATCTTGATGTCAGTGCCATGGAATGGCTGGAGGAATATCTCTCAAAATTCAAGGGTGCCATGATTCTGATTTCCCATGACCGGTATTTCCTTGACAAAGTAACCAATCAAACCGCAGAGCTGGATGGCGGAAAGCTTTCGATCCGTCCCGGCAATTATACGAAATATATGGATCAGAAACGGATTGAACTTGATTTCGCAAAGAAGGAAATGACCCGGATCGAAAAAGAGCTGGAGAGACAGACCCAGGTCAAGCAAACCATGCTGTCCCACCGCAACATGTCCGGATATCACGCACGCGAAAAAGTTGTCGCCAAGCTTTCCGATCAGTTGTTCCAGGCAAAGGCAAACGCCAGTCATTCCTTGTCTAAAAGGATGAATTTCAAACTTCTTCCGAAAGAGCTTCTCGGCGATCCAAAGCGGGTCCTGATCGAAGCAGACCATCTGTCCAAAGCATTTGATGACCATCTGGTTTTTTCGGATGTCTCTTTTCGCCTGCGCGCTTGCGATAAAGTTGTCCTGGTCGGTCCGAACGGATGTGGAAAGTCCACACTGCTTTCCTTGCTGCTTGGGAAGATTTCCGATTTTGACGGGACCGTCCGTCTATGTTCCCAGTTCCGTTACGCCTATATGGGACAGTATGTCCTGTTTGACGAGGAGGAAAAGACCCCTTTGGAAGAATTATTGTCAAGAGTGGACTGCACCGAAGAACAGGCAAGAGGCATCCTTGCCCGGTTTGGTTTTTTGGATGTGGAGTGTTTCAAAAAAATCCATGTATTGTCCGGAGGAGAACGTTCGAGGCTTTATCTCGCGTGTCTGCTCCAGGAAATGCCGGATGCCCTGTTTTTGGATGAACCGACCAATCACCTCGATATTCCTTCCCGTGAAATCCTGGAAAATGCGCTTTCAGATTTTACCGGAGCCATCTTCACGGTCAGCCACGATCGCTATTTTATCGAAAAATGCGCCCAGAAAGTCTGGGGATTCCTCAATGGAACCCTACAGGAATTCGATTCCTACGAGCAATATCGCGTGGCTGAAAAAAAGAGCAAGTCCATTCCTTTGCTCCTCCAGAATTCTGCTGCATGCCCTTGTGAAGCATCCCATGATGATGACAAGGAGGCGATGGAGTCCCAGTCTCCATCGAAAAACCGTCAGAACAAGGCTGAAGAACGTCGGAAATCCGCACAAAGAAGAGATCAGATACGGCTTTTTGAACAGCAGATCGCTGCTTACGAAACCGAAAAGTCCGCCCTTGAAGCGACCTTTGAAACCAGTGCCTCTCCCGAGGAATACCAGCATTATGCCAATCTGCTTGTCATGATCGAAAAAGCCTATGAGACTTATATGGAATTACAAATGAACGAATGAGTAAGTAAGTAAGTAAGTGAGTGAATGAATGAGTGTGAGGGTGTGTGTGAGTGTGTGAGCGTATAAGTGTGAGAGTGTGTAACTGCTCTATAAAATAAAAAACGGGTCTATTTCCCGTTTTTTCCTTCTACTACACCTTTTTTTGTGACAACATTCCGAATGGTATACCAAAATATTCTCACATCCAGCAAGAAGCTGCAATGCTGGACATAGTACCCATCCAGCCGGGCTTTGATCGGAATCTCCAATTCGTCCCGTCCGTTTACCTGCGCCCATCCGGTCAATCCAGGCAAAATCGAATTTGCTTCATACAAGTCCCTTTGCCCGATCAGATCATCCTGGTTCCATAAGGCAGGCCTCGGTCCGATGATGCTCATCTCGCCTTTGAAAATGTTCAAAATCTGCGGAAGCTCATCCATACTACTTTTTCGTAAAAACCTTCCGATTTTTGTAATATATCGGTCCGGGTCCTCCAGCATGTGCGTCGGCATGTCTTTTGGCGTATCCGTTCTCATGGTTCGGAATTTATAAATCATGAAGGTTGATTTGTGGATGCCAATCCGTTTTTGTTTAAAAAACACAGGTCCGGGTGATTCCAGTTTGATAATCGCAGCAATAAGGAGAAATACCGGCAGAAACACCAGA
>CAZJXH010000296.1:0-4047 GCA_964549475.1 uncultured Oscillospiraceae bacterium | reverse complement strand
AAAGGATAAAGGAGAAGTTTATGAGAAAATCAATATGCGTTATTCTTACAGCGACTATGCTGCTGCTGGTATCATGTGGGGAACAAAAAATGAATTTCAACACGGAATTAGTTTCTGATTACAATGAAAGTATGTTTTATGTAAATAAGAACAATCTTGAACTTGCGGATCCTGATGCGATATACATAACCGAGGGAAAGGAGAAAGGCTATATATATATCTATGCCACAAGCGACGCTATTAACAATACGGGGGTTCAATGCTGGAGGACAAAAAATCTTGTCGATTTTGAATGTATGGGGACAGCTTTTATTCCCAATCGCGATTCGTGGGGACTTACACAGTATTGGGCCCCGGAAGTGATCTACATTCCTTCGGCTGATGGCAGTAAAGGTTTGTATTGGATGTATTACTGTGCGTCAAATAGATTTAAAACTAATCTTGATTCTAGTGGCAACGGGAAAACTGTCGGAGCGGCATATTCTCAAAATCCGTATGGCCCGTTTATTCAATGGACCGGTACAAATGCTGATGGTAGATCAATCGGAATAGAAAACTGTATTGTAGATATGGCCTTGTCATCGGAAGGGGATATGGCTGTTGTTGATCCGAGTCCGTTTTTAGATGGCAATGATCTATACTTGTATTTCACTCACGATACAGCGTCTGGTTCGAGTGTTTACGGAATAAAGATGAAAGATCCTATAACTCCTGATTATTCTTCTTTGGTTCAGCTTACGAAAATAGGCTATTCAGCTATTAACAGTGAAACAAGAGATCAAACTTGGGAAAATAATATCAATGAAGGACCAAACATCATTAAACACAACGGGAGATATTATTTATCTTACAGCTCAAATTACTGGACAGACAGAATGTATTCCGTAGGACTTGCCAGTTCGGATAAACCACTAGGACCGTTTGTTAAAATACCGGTGAGTGAAGGGAATCCTATACTTGGCATTGATGGGTATTTTGATCATATTTCGGGAACTGGTCATAATTCATTCCTTACTATGGGAGACGAATTATTCATTGTTTATCATGAGCATACAGATAGATATTACGGAGGCAAACAGAGAGCATTTGCAATAGATAAGTGTAGTTTTAGGTATAGCGATTCACTTGGATATGACGTCATTGCATGCAATGGACCGACATATTCCGTACAGCCGCTTCCTGCAGCTGTTTCCGGTTATTCTAATATTGCAGGTAATGCTTCAATTACGGTGAAAGGTGCAAATATCGAAACAATAAGATGCCTCACCGATAATCTTATAAAAATAAGAGAGCTTTCTCCTATTAATGAATTTATGGCTGACGGATACACTGAAATCACACTTGATTTCGATAAATATGTAAATGTGCGTTCGGTGATGGTTTATAATAGTTCAGATTACAATTTAGCGTTTGAAAAAATAGACAATATATATCTTTATACACTGGACGGAACAAAAATAATTTCAGATATAAATTTTGATAAAGAAAAGTATGTTAACGATGAAGAAAAATTCATGAGACCGGGCGGGGCAGCGATAGCTTTATTTGATGATATTTCTGTTAATAAAATGATATTAAAATTTAAATCAAAGAAAGCATTTGCCATTACTGAATTATGTGTATTAGGAGGTAGATGATGAAAAAATTAATCTATGTATTGGTAATAATACTCGGTATATCATTGACGATTGCATTCTGTGTATACGCTGTTTTAAAAAAAACAGTGGAACCGAATTCTATTTCTGGAAAATCAGAGCAACCAGAATCTAGAGAGCATTTTAAAGCCGAAGGGATAACAATCGATGGTAAATTCGATGAAAACGAATACAGTGGACTTAAATCATTTGAGTTCACCGATCCTACATTCGGAATAACAGTTACTGAAAAGGTGTTTTTAGGTGAAAGTGGTATTTTTATTGCACTTAGCGTAGGAGATAATTCGATATATTATAATAAAGACCGGGATATAATTTCAAATACCAGTATCGAACTATATATGGGGGATACGACAAAAGCGCTTCCGGATAAAAATGTTCTTCAATTACGAACAGATATATCAGGTAAAACACAGAGTTTTATCGGTGTTAAAACGGAAGAGTCATATCTTTGGACTCAGGCATATTTTGAATCTGAGGTTGCAGTGGATACTTGCGGAGCAATAAATTCTTCATCGGCAAAAGGCTACAACACAGAAATATATGTAAGCTGGTCACAGTTTGGACTCGATAAAGCCCCTGAGCTTTTCGGCGTGCTTCCTGCGTTTAACCATGTGACAGGCAGTTCAACTGCTGATACCCGTACATGGATTTCACCGAAAGGAAGATGTATAGATGTTCCATCTGATTATCCTCGTTTTAGCGCTGATGGGCTTGTCACTCTTGGACAGCCTGACGAAGGAACTGTCATTGACGGAGATATTTCTGAATGGTTTTCTAACGAAAAGCCTCTTTACAGAAGCTATACTATGAATGCATTTGGAGACGACGGTAAAAACTTTACTGTGTATTCATATCTTGGTAAAGAGGGCCTGTATATAGCAGGGACTGCAATGCATGGCATTTATTATAATTCGGAATATTTATGGTGGCAAAACACAAATTTTGAAGTTGTTCTCTATGATGCCGACGATGGAGTATATAAGCAGTTCTATGTTACAGAACCGTATAGCAAGGAAGGTACTCTGGGTGTCATGAAAACTCAACTGCTCGATAAAAAAATCGGAGAATGCAATTATAAAACAACTTTTGAATATTTTATACCGCGAGAGCTTCTTTGCGGAATTTCAGAAGGCGCTTATGTAAGAGCGGGATTCGCATTCAGGAGCATAAATGATAATTTTGAAAATAATTACAACATTGAAAAACCAGATTATTGGTGGGTAGGAGGCCATTATCCATATAACAACAATGAAATGTATTATATTTATCCGACTGGGATTTATACATCGGAAAAACCTTCGGACAAAATTATTGATG
Organism: uncultured Oscillospiraceae bacterium; assembly: GCA_964549475.1. GTDB lineage: Bacteria > Bacillota > Clostridia > Saccharofermentanales > UBA5734 > JBBQKF01. Next base: position 1,072 of record CAZJXH010000296.1, on the reverse strand, counting down.
GAGATATTTCAGACTGGTTTACGGATTCAAAAGCAAATTATGCTGGCGTGACAGCAACAAGCAGCATGAATAAAGATAAATCTATAACATTTTATGCGTTTAAAGGAACGGACGGCCTTTATATTGCAGGAACGGTTAAACATAGTGTTTATATAGACAACAGTGAAATTCCATATAAAAATACGAATATCGAGATAGTAGTTAATCAGAACGGTAATAATTCAACTTATTTCCTTACACCCTGGGGAGAATCTCTCAATTCATGTGGCAATATGGTAACTGTAAAAAATGGTGACTATTATCTGACTACATTTGAATATTTCATCGATATCCCAGTATCGGATGGCATAAGAGTCGGAATGGCATTTAGGACGATAGGGGATACTTTCTGGTCAAATAATTCTGTATATAGTCCTAAGGATTATTGGTTTGCTGATGGGCATTTTCCTTATCAACCCTCAGAGCAATTTTATATATATAGCGATGGCATTTATAGTAAAGGTAAAAATCAGAAAAGTGAAGGAATAACATTTGATGGCGATCTTTCTGACTGGAATGGGAAGAAAGGGGTAACCCAGACATCGGAACTGGGCAATGGAAAATCCGTTACGTATTACGCATTCAAAACAGACAAGGGAATCTACGTTGCCGGAGAGATGCACCATGGGATTTCCATAACGAATGCGGCGAACTGGTTCGAGAACACGAATTTTGAAATAACGCTGAATATAGATGGAACGAAGAGAACTGTAGTTGCAAGCTCTCTCGGGGTGGATGGCGATCTCGGCTGCATGAAGACAACAGGAAGCGAAGGAAATTATGTCACAACCGTTGAAATGTTTTTCGCTTACGACATGAGCAAAATCAGCGAGATAAAAATAGGCTTTGCAGCAAGAACGCCAGGAGATACCTTCTGGTCAAACAGTTCTGGTAATAATCCAAAGGATTATTTCATAGTCAATGGACACTGGCCTACCAACGAAAATCAACAGTTTGTTGTAGGCAATGATGGAGTTGATCAGAAAAGTGAAGGAATAACATTTGATGGCGATCTTTCTGACTGGAATGGGAA
>CAZJXH010000295.1:0-4100 GCA_964549475.1 uncultured Oscillospiraceae bacterium | reverse complement strand
TTGACAAGCTGGGAACGGGTCGATTCGTCCAGATCGGATCCAAATTGCGAGAAAGCTTCCAACTCGCGGTATTGTGCCAGATTGATACGTAATGGGCCTGCGACTTTTTTCATTGCTTTCGACTGGGCGCTGCCTCCTACACGGGAAACCGACAGGCCAACATTGATTGCAGGCCGCTGTCCTGAAAAAAACAGTTCGGATTCCAGATAAATCTGACCATCGGTAATGGAAATCACATTCGTCGGAATATAGGCGGAGATATCGCCTCCCTGGGTCTCGACAATCGGAAGAGCGGTAATCGATCCTCCTCCTTTTTCGTCGGACATACGGGCAGCCCTCTCCAGAAGTCTGGAGTGCAGGTAAAAAACATCTCCGGGATAGGCTTCACGGCCCGGCGGTCTGCGCAGCAGGAGGGAAATCGCGCGGTAGGCCTGGGCATGCTTCGTCAAATCGTCATAAACGACCAGTACATCCGCATTTTCTCTATACATCAGCTCTTCCGCCATGGCACACCCGGAATAGGGCGCGATGTATTGAAAGGATGCCGAGGAACTCGCACTTGCTACGACAATGGTTGTATAATTCAATGCGCCTTCATTGCGCAGGGTGTTGACGACCGATACCACGGTGGACATTTTCTGCCCGATCGCGACATATACGCAATAGACATTCTTCCCTTTCTGGTTGATGATCGCATCGACTGCAATGGCCGTTTTACCGGTCTGCCGGTCTCCGATGATCAGTTCTCTCTGTCCGCGGCCGATCGGTATCATGGCATCTACGGCGGTAATTCCTGTATGCAGGCTTTTATTGACGGGCTGGCGCTCGATGATCCCGGGTGCGTGTCCTTCGATTTCTCTCCGGTTCGTATAAGATAAGGGGCCCTGTCCATCGATCGGTGTTCCAAGAGGATCCAGCACTCTTCCTAACAGCCCTTTCCCAACCGGAACACTGATGGTCCGTCCGGTACGTTTGCATATCATCCCTTCGAAAACAGTATCCGGCTCTCCTAAAAGAACGATACCAATCCTGCTTTCCTCCAGGTTCATAGCGATTCCATAAGTGGTTGTAGAAAACATGATCAGCTCGTTGTTCTTGCAATTGGTGATTCCTGACACCATTGCAATTCCGTCTCCGACGCTGATGACGGTTCCCACTTCGTCGATTGCGGCGTCTACATCATATTTTGAGAGGTTCTGAAACAGTTTGTCGACAATGGAACCTCTGTTGTCTTCCACGATTTTAATAGACACGCTGTCATTGAATATATTTTCTTCACCGGCGGCGATCGGTCTTTCTTTAAACTCATCCAGCGATCCAGTCAGGGTGTCGTTGATCAGCTTTGCGATCTCATCTTCGGTTTTCGCCTCGCCCGCCAGCGTCTTGGCGGTCTTCAGCTGTGTGCCGATTCTGCCCAGCTGGCCTTTGATGCTGTAATCATACCGGAATCCGCCCGCATAAACCACCAATCCCCCAAGGAGGGAGGGATCGACTTCTAATCTATAGGAATATTGTGCGATCTTGCATTTTTCGGCAAATTTCGCAGCCAATATTTTTAGCTTCTCTTCAGAAATCATTGCGGGTGAAATGATTCTAATAATGCTGTAAGTAGTATCAGCCATGTATTATTCCTTTCCCTTCATCTCTTCACCGATAAACTGGTCGACTAATTCTCTTTGCTTGCCTTCATCGATGGTTTGCTTGATCACCCGCGAAGCGATCGTAACCGCCAGGTCGGCGACATCGTCGCGCATATCTTCCATCATGGCCGTGCGCAGACGGTCAATGTCGGTATCGGCTCTTGCGATAATCTCTGATGCCTCTTTCTTCGCTTCAATAATCAATGAATCGCTTTGAGTCTCCGCTTGCTTTTTTGCATCATTGACAATAGAGGATGCTTCCCGTACGGAGCTTTCGATTCGCGCCGTCGCTTCCGCAAGCTTCGCATCCGCCGCTCTGTTCGTTTCCTTGGCATTTTTCAAATCGTTCTCGATTGCCGCCTGTCTCTTATGGATAAAGTTGATCGCAGGCTTGAACAGGAATTTCTTAAGGACCAGATAGGTCACTAATAGATTCACAATGGTAAAAAACGCAGTAACAATATATTTTGCCAGGTCTTCTGGAGGAATCAGTGCAAGAAAAACCACCATGGGCTCTGGAATAATCTGCATTGAACAACCACCTCCCTTTCTCTTTCGTATTTTTGATAATATCTGCTTTCATTTTTCGTTTGAATGGGAAACAAACCTATTTGAATGCAAAGATTAACAAGAGGCTGACAACGAGGGCATATATTGCAGTTGCTTCTATAAAAACAATTGCGGTGAACAGTAACGTTGAAATCTTTCCGGCAAGCTCCGGCTGTCTGGCGGAAGCCTCGAATGCCTTTCCTGAGGCAATCCCGATTCCGATGCCGGCAAAACCTGCCGCAAGTCCGATTGCAAGGCCTGCTCCGATTGCGATTAATCCTAAATCCATACTTTTTCTCCTTCGATTGATATTCTTTTTTATTTTTAATATTATTTCCTGTTTCTATAATATTATTTTTTAATAGCCTATTCGCTCATTTGCTTGTTAGCTCATTGGTTTGTTCGTTTGTTCGTTTGTTTGTTTGCTCATTGGTTTGTTCGTTTGTTTGTTTGCTTGCTTGTTTGCTTGCTTGCTTGCTTGTTGGCTTACCGGTTTTCAGCAGCCAGCTTGTTGTTCCTCTTCTGCTCCGCGGTGTGTTCCGCGCCCTCGATGATTTCCCCGATATAGATGATGCTCAGGTAGCAGAACACCGCTCCCTGTAAAACGCCATCCGCCAGATCAAACCATAATCCGACAACGCCGGGTAGAATCGCGGGGAAAATGATATAGACAAATTCCATCAGGATAAAAGCCCCGAAAATATTGCCGAACAACCGTAAAGAAAGGGAGATCGGCTTGATGATGTAATCCAGGATCTTGAACGGGATCAACGCTGGTTTTGGATAAATCAGAGACCCCCAGAACCCTTTGATCCCGACAAACCGGATTCCGGTAAAGATCACATAGCCCACAGTGAACAGGGCAAGGGCGATCGGGAATACAAAATCCTTCGCCGGGGGGGGCAGCTTGAATACCGAAATGGTATTTGATAAAGCGATGAAAATAGCGGTGCTTCCAACGAAAGGAGCGACAATCACAGCCTGTTCCGGTGACATGTTCTGTCCTTTGCACAGGTTCAGCAGCAGACCGGTGAGCCCTTCGGCGATCGTCTGTTTCTTCGTTGGAACCTCCTGGAAGTTTCTTCCCAGCCAGATCGCCAGGACCGTGATCACCGCCATGACAATCCATGTGCCGACAATCGTCTCACTGAAAGAAACGGACACCCCGCTGATTGAAATGCGGAAAATCTCTTTCGTAGTAATCGCTTCACGAATCCCTGTGCCGATATCCCCGATCTTGATTTCTTCGATAAAACAGTCCTTGATTGCTTGAAACAATTGCGTAAAATAATTTTCAGACATCAAATAGTACATTACTTTTCCACCTAACTATTCATTTTGTCGAAAGGAACCAATTCAACATTGGCCTCATTTAATAATTCCAGGGACAAATCATCCGGATAGCTTCCTTTATAAACGATTTTTACAATTCCGGCATTGATCAGCATCTTCGCGCACATCGAACAGGGTTGGCAGGTAACATAGATTGTTGCGCCTTTCAATGATGTTCCGGAATAGGCGGCCTGCACAATCGCATTCTGTTCGGCATGAATCGCTCTGCATAATTCGTGGCGTTCTCCAGAGGGGATCTTCATCTGTTCTCTCATGCACCCCAGCACATCACAGTGGGTCGTATCTTTCGGTGCTCCATTGTATCCCGTTGAAACAATCCGGCGGTCCAGCACAACAGTGGCTCCGACTTGACGGCGGATGCAGGTGGACCTTGTTTTTACCAGTTCGCTGATCTGCATAAAGTATTCATCCCAGGAAGGCCTCATCCCAACACTCCTTGCTGTTCATTATCCCGCTCCATAAAGTATATATCGAACAAATTCGATTATTCTTTAGCGAATATTTCTTTATTTTGTTCCGAATAAACGATCGCCGGCATCGCCGAGTCCCGGTACGATG
>CAZJXH010000294.1:0-4109 GCA_964549475.1 uncultured Oscillospiraceae bacterium | reverse complement strand
CTGATTCCAAATCCTCTTTCGATCGGGGGGTCGTGGTGATTTGAAGGGTCCAACTCAGAGGCATCCGGGCATAGTCGAACCGAAGTAGAAGCATAAACGAGCCATAGAGGATGGAAATTGTCCATCCAACCTTTTTCATGTCTTTTAACAAGGTTTTCCTGCGATTCTTTGATTTTCTGATTTGCAGGACGAATAGAACAATCAGCACGATGAAAGCAGGCACACTAAGGTAAAGCAGCATTTCCGTCAGAGAAAACGGAGCCAGGGATGTAATAAATGAAACCGGAATGGATATAAAACGATATATTTTTCTTGAATAGACAAATTCGACAAACGAGGGGAAAATCGCAAATACCCTCTGTAAAGAAAAAGCAAATAGAATCGGCAGCACAAAGGCCAGATTGGATAAGACCTTCCACATCACCATTAATATTTTTGAATGAGGAGTCTCTTTATTTTCTTCCTGTATCATATGCAGATTCTTCCTAACAGCTCAAGATTCACTTCGGATGAATCCTTCAATAATATTTTCGCACCGGCTTCGATCAGTTCCTCTTCTGTTCGAAATCCCCATGATACGCCGATCGGCATAACATTTGCCGCGACTGCTGTCTGCATGTCGGTCTCGCCGTCTCCGATCAGCAGAGTCTGGTCCGGGGCAACGCCCATCTTATCCAGTATATACAGCAAAGAGGCTGGATCCGGTTTTTTGGGAAACGCCGCGCCGTCTCCGATCACCTGTTGAAAATGGATTCCAGGAAAGTATTGGGCGACCAGTTCTTTTGTGTTTGGTTCGGGTTTATTGGACAGGACCGATAATAAGATATCATGGGACTGTAATAAAGCAAGTGCAGCGATTATTCCGGGATAGGGTTTCGTTTTTTGACTCATTCTTTCGTGATACCGTTTTTTAAAAAAAGCCAGAATCTCTTCCGCCGAGACAAAATGATCCTGGGAGGAGGGTTCACGCATGAATGATGTGTTCAGTGCAGTCCTGCAGAGATTGGCTGCGCCTTTCCCCACAAGTCTTTTATATACCGGGTAATCCAGTTCGGGCAGCCCGTAAAACCGCAGTGCGTCGTTCACACTGTCTGCCAGATCCTCAATGGTGTCCAACAATGTTCCGTCCAAGTCAAAGACTATTGCTTTAATCAAATTTCAATCCACCTTTAAAAATTGTTGCTGTTTATCCTATTATACCTAAAATTCTCAATAAATACAAAAAGCCAATCATAATCGGCTGATGGAGCAGATAGAAAAGCAACGCATTCCGTCCGACAAATTCAAATGGACGCGTCGCCAGTCTCCGTTTCTCCGCACTTTTTAAGAATAGAGTCTTCCGGTTTTTATAATACAGTCTTCCAAACAACGCGCCCAGCAGAAACATTCCAAACCACGGGACCATCGGCATATAGTCTGCCATTCCAAGCTCTTTCGCAAATTTTTCGGACAGCGGGACCAGCAGGGGCTGCAAGGTTTCGGGAAGTTTCGACAGCGGATAGGACAGCCAAAGAAACAAGATGCCGGACAGGATCAGAATGGCATTGACCCACTTGAAAGAGCATTTTTTCTCAATAAAGGATAAAATCGCATAAAGCAGCGTCCCCAGCGCTAATAAATGCAGCACGTTGAAATACACATACAACTCGCTATGGGAAACAATGCTTACGATAAAAAATACCAGCGAAAAAAGAAATGCCACCGCTGCCATTTTCGCCGCCCGGATAAAATTATTCTTTGAAAACGAACAGCAGACACCGGATACAAATAAAAAGATGAAAACAAAAGGAGCACGTACCCAATCAATAAATAAAATGGAATCCTGCCAGGCAAATACATCCAGCATAAAAATATATCGCAGGTCATAAATGAAATGATGTAATATCATCATTATGACAGCCAATCCCCGTAAAGCATCCAGTTCGAAAGCTCTTTCGCTATGCAATTCTTTTGTCATATTGCTCATTCCTGCGCTTCATATTTTATTTTATCCAATTGTCTTTACTTCTTCATATGCCTGCATATTAGATTTATGCAGTCTCGATATTCGAATCCTCAAGCAGATTGAACTCTTCGATTGCGATATCACGAATCTTGAATTTCTGAACTTTTCCGCTTGCGGTCATCGGGAACGTGTCGACAAATTTTACATATTTCGGAACCTTGTGTCTTGCCATATGGCTTCTGACATAGTCTTTGATTCCCTCCACATCGACAGTCGATCCCTCTTTCAGGACGATAGCGGCAAAAACCGCTTCTCCGTAGGTCTTGTCCGGAACGCCGACAACCTGCACATCCTTGATCTCCGGATGCGTATACAGGAATTCCTCGATCTCCATCGGATAGATGTTCTCGCCTCCGCGAATAATCATGTCTTTGAGCCTTCCCGTTATTTTATAATAACCATCCTCATCGACCATGGCAAGATCTCCGGTATGAAGCCAGCCATCCTTGTCAATGACGGCGGCGGTCGCTTCAGGCATGTTGTAGTAGCCTTTCATGATATTGTATCCTCTTGCGACAAATTCACCAATCTGACCAGGCTTCAAATCTTTCCCCGTCTCCGGATCAACAATCTTGCAATCGACTCCCGGCAGATTTTTCCCAACAGTCGACACTCTCTTCTCCAGGCTGTCATGCGTTGTTGTCTGTGTACAGCCCGGCGAGGATTCGGTTTGTCCGAATACGATGGTGATATCTCTCATGTTCATTTTGTTCACGACATCCTGCATGACTTTGATCGGACAGGGAGATCCGGCCATAATACCGGTGCGGATGTGCGATAAATCATATTTGCTGAAATCCGGATGATCAAGGCAGGCAATAAACATGGTCGGAACTCCGTGCATTGCTGTACATCGCTCTGCCTGCAGTGCGTCCAGCACTTTAAGCGGCTGAAAGTAATCCACCACCACCATGGTCGTGCCATGGGTGAACGAAGCCATGGTTGCCAGAACCAGCCCGAAGCAGTGAAAAAGAGGCACACAGATCAGCAGTCGGTCTTTCGTTGTAAAATCCATGCAGTCACCGATCGTTTTGCCATTATTGATGATGTTATAATGGGTCAGCATGACACCTTTGGGGAAACCTGTCGTTCCCGAAGTGTATTGCATATTGATTGTCTCGTGCTCATCCAGGCTCCTTTGAATTTTTATCAGTTCTGCCCGGTCAATGGATTTACCAATCTTCTTCAGCCCGCTCCACTGAAACGCGCCTTTCATCGGTGTGACGACAGTGATCACGTTTTTCAAACAGGGAAGCCGTTTTGAATTCAATTGTCCCGGGACACTATCCTTCAATTCAGGGCATATCTCATTGATGATTTCCAGATAATTGGAATCCTTAAAGCCATCGATCATCACCAGTGTTTTCGTATCGGACTGGCGCAGCAGATACTCGGCTTCGTGGATCTTGTAGCTTGTATTCACCGTGACCAGGATCGCGCCGATTTTCGCACAGGCGAACAGCGTAAACATCCATTCCGGATAATTGGTCGCCCATATTGCGACATGGTCTCCCTTTTTTACACCAAGCGCCAAAAATCCACAGGCGATCTGTTCGATTTCCTCTTTGAATGTCTGATAAGTGAAACGCAAATCAAATTGCGGGAAGACAAATGCTTCCTGATCCGGATAATCAACCGCCATCTTATCCACCAGGTCCGCCAGGGTGATGTTGATCAATACATCCTTCTGATAAGGTCTGGCTTCTCTTTCTGTTCCGATTCGGGAGCAGTTCCCGTTCGCATGGGAGAGATATCGCTGCATATAATTCACAAAATGCGGAAATACAATTGCTGCGTCCTCGATATCCTTGCTCCATCGTTTCACCCATTCAAGAGAGACGTATCCGCTGAAATTTTCTTTCAATAGAATATCAAGAGTCTCTTTGATGGGAATGTCCCCTTCTCCCATCATTTTGTACTGGATATGATCCTCTTTCAAAATAGAGTCTTTCACATGGATATATCGAATCGAGGGCTTCAATTCCTGATACGTTGCCGAAGGGATTTCGTGCATGTATCTCGCTGGGTGGTGGACATCCCAGAGAACCGAGACATTCTTGCGGTTGATCGCCTGCATCAGTACTTTCATCCGTTTGGAGTCCGC
>CAZJXH010000293.1:0-4116 GCA_964549475.1 uncultured Oscillospiraceae bacterium | reverse complement strand
GAAATACTAAATTCCTGTTATGATGGGGGAGTGGAATTTAAAATTTCATTTTAGGATTGTCCTAGGATGAAACAAAAAACGGGGAACAATCCGGTAAATCATGATATAATAGGGTTGCTGCTGAAGAAGCGATTGATAGAAAAACATAATCGTGATCAAACACGGGGAGGGATAAAAAATGAATGAAATCAGATGGGGCCTTATTGGATGCGGCCATATCGCGGCCAAATTCGCAGAAAATATCAAATCGGTCCAACATGCGAAATTGATTGCCTGTTCATCGAAAGATGCGCAAAAAGCGAAAGAATTCGCCAAAAGTCATCAGATAGAGCTTTCCTACGGCGATTATGCGGAAATGCTTGGAAATCCATCCATTGATGCGGTCTATATCGCAACAACCCATAACTATCATTACGAAAACGCGCTCCTTTGCATTCAATACGGGAAGCACATTCTTTGTGAAAAAGCCTTTACCATTAATGCCGATCAAGCAAAAGAAATTTTCAGAGAAGCAAAAGAGAAGAATCTTTTCGTCATGGAAGCCATGTGGACCCGATTTCTTCCGGCGACACGATGGATGAAAGAACAGATTCGAAATGGAGTGATTGGCGAACCAGCCAGCATCGTGAATCATTTTGGCTTTGCGTTCCCATACGACCCAGCCTCCCGGCTTTTTGACATTCAATTAGCAGGCGGAGGGCTTCTTGACCTGGGAATCTATCCGATATCCAATGCCTGCAATATTTTTGGGAACAATCCAGTCGAAATCCACAGTGTGGCAAAAATCGGACAGACCGGAGTGGACGAGCAGGCAAGCGTCATCATGATTTATAAAGATGGGCAGATAGCAACGCTTTCTTGGTCTTTACTGGCACAGCACGAAAACACGACCATGGTTTATGGAACCAAAGGCAAGATTGTTTTAAACCACACTTCTGCGCCGGACAAAGGAAAATTTATTCAATATAAGAAAAATCGGAATGATCCGGAAGAAAAAGAAATCGTAGTGGAATTTGAAAGCCTCCATTCAAACGGATTCGAAAACGAGATACAGGAGGCAACCAACCGGATTTTAAACGGAGAACTGGAAAGTCCCTCGATCCGGTGGGAAGACACGGTTCAAATCCTGGAGATTTGCGACAAAGTAAGGGCACAGTGGAATTTCCGATACCCGGGGGAATAGATAGAACGCAAGGCTTGGAGGTGCACATCCGGGGCGCAAACCATAAAATAATACTTGCAAATATTGCCTGCAGAAGGTATAATTGCAAACAGCATTTATCTGGATTGAACCTTTTGGAGAAGTACCCAAGTGGCCGAAGGGGGCGGTTTGCTAAATCGTTAGTGGGGGCAACCCCAGCAAGAGTTCGAATCTCTTCTTCTCCGCCAAAATAGACAGGTTAACCTGTCTATTTTTTTTGCTCATCAGAGCAAAAACCCGGAGGGTGGCGGAGAAGATTTCTCCGCCAAAATGAAATAAGAAGCAAACATAAATATAAACGGAGGGTGGCGGAGAAGATTTCTCCGCCAAAATTATATGTAAATATGTGTCAAGCATGGTTTCAATGAGTTTGCTATCACAGCATTGCGTAAGAATTTTTCTGATAAGAAAAGTCTGGATAAATCAACTCATAAGAAAATGCTGGATTTGTTCAAATTTACTGTAACGATTGGTCGCTTAGCTGACCGCTTTTTATAATAGGGACCACCCTTCTCATTTTACAAGACGATGAAGTTCTTCCAAGCTTCCATGAAACACATTCATATCGATAAACTTTTCTTCCCCTGTATAACCTTGAAGCTTTCCACGATTGGAATATTGCCAAAACGTCCATTCCCTGTGATCTCCCAGATCGGGTTTCAGGAAGACATCCCGTATCCAGATGGAATAATCCTGGTAACTGCCCTTTATATACAGCTCGTAAGACTTTTGAGTTACATAGATAATCGGCCTGATTCCATAATGGTTTTCCAGTTTGTTCAATAAGACAGCCAGTATCGCCTGCGTGTCCGTTTTCGAAAGAGGGTTTTTCTCTTTATCCCCATAAAATTCAATATCCACAACCGGAGGCAGCATTTTTTCAATCCGTGGAACAACAGAAATGAAATTTTCTGCTTGTGTCAATCCGCTGCTGTCATAGCTGAAAAAATGGTATGCGCCTATCAATAAATCAGTCTTTTGAGCATTTTCAAAATTGGTGCCAAACCTTTCGTCCACAAAGCTGCTGCCTTCTGTTGCCTTGACATAGGCAAACTGAATGTCTTGCTTTGATAATACCGTCCAATCAATGACTCCCTGATAGGCAGAAACATCGGCCCCTCGAACAGGGAATTCCGTTTTTGACGGGTTGTTGAACCACAAGATCCCATTGTATAATAATATGCAAATTGCAGTGACAAGGATAATGATTCCACCCAAAATCGCAATTGTTATTTTACTTTTCTTTTTCATTTCAATACTCCCGCGTAAGTAAAATTTTTTATTATATCAGTAATTTTCTAATCAGTGGTTTAATAATACTGTAGTTATTATTCAATATGATAGACATTTTTCATGCAGCTCACAAGTTTACAAAGTAGTTCTCACAGATTATTTCCTCCGATTCCTATTAAATCTTAACATAAATTGAGGGTTGGTAGAAGCAGTAAAAATCGCAGTAAAAATCTTCGAATTTGGTACATATTTGAAAATATAGCAGAATCCACTGGAATAAGGGTTCTCGAGGAGTGGAAGCGAAAATGCCGGGGACCCATTGTACTGCGAAGATCAACACTAATCATAGAGGTGATCAGAAATCCGTCCTTTATCCAACAGTGTGACAATCGAATTCTTTTGTTGACAATCGTAGAATTTATAGTATGATGTAAATGTGACCACGGTCATTTATATAGCCTATTCCTTCTAAAAAGTACCAAGAAAAGAGTGATATATTGGAATCCGCCGACGAGATATTTGAAATAACCAAGGGAATGAAAACAAAGAAAAAAATCTATGACGCTGCCGTAAAATTATTTGAAGAAAACGGAGTTGATAAAACAAGCGTAAATGCGATTGTTAAAAAAGCCGGGATTTCCAAAGGTAATTTCTATGTACACTATAAATCAAAATTTTCTTTGATTGAAGAATACACCCAGAACCTGGATGTAAATTATGAAAAATATTTTACAAGTATCCCTGAGAATATCTCCCCTTATGCCATGATTCATATAGTGACTAAGAAGATAGCTCAGATTCTTATCCATGATATAGGCTATGGCATCATTAAAAACTGTTACGCAGCGATGTTATCCGCTAAGATCGACTCCAATATCGTATTGAGCTATACCAGAAGTCTTCCTTTGATTTACAAGAACACTATTTCAAAAGGGATTCTCGAAGGAGAATTCAAATCAACAACCGATGCGGATTATTTCGTACACCAGCTTATGATCAGTATTCGAGGAATCATATTTGAATGGTGTGTCTGTTCCTGCAGCTTTGATTTGGAAAAGGAGCTGTTGAATCATATTGAATTATTGTTTGAGGGAATTAGAGCTGATGAATCTACTTAGCCATGGTCAAGCAGCGTGTAATCCTATATTGCACTTGAAAATATTGAAACATAGAGAGGGGAACCATCGTGAAACGAGTACTTATTTTAATGAAAAAACCCATCAGTCTGCTATTGGTTATGTCGATGTTTATGACTCTGTCCTCCACAGTATTTGCTACTGTTACAACGAAAAATATAGCCATGGAGAAGCTATCCGCACCTCTGGCTCTTAATCCACTTGTTGAATGGGGACTGAAAAGTCTTGCCACAGGGGCTGTAAGTGCGATTGGTGGTAAAGGTATCAACGCGGCATTCGCTGCAATTTTCGGAGACGATACCACAAAAATTATGTCGTCTTTAGATGATGTGAATAAAAACCTAAGCGATATCAACAATAAATTAGGCAATCTTACAAAACAACTCGACGATTTGAAACAAAACGCGACAAATCAAAATGAAATAAATAACCTGTGTGATGATCTGGACACTTACAATAAATTCATTAGATATTACAAATTTACTTATAATTTACTCAACTTTCCCACCCATAAAAACGGGGATGAACCTTGAAAAAACTATATAG
>CAZJXH010000292.1:0-4127 GCA_964549475.1 uncultured Oscillospiraceae bacterium | reverse complement strand
TCTTGTGTTGCATTTTATTTCGTTTATGCAACACAAGAACCGTCCCCATATTGCAACACAAGAACCGTCCCCATATTGCACCGATGTTGCATTGGAATTTATCATTGCTCTGCAATATTGCGAATTATCTTTTCAATTGATGAAAAATTAGGTATAATGATGAGAAACCCTGATTTTAAAACGAGGTGTCATCATGGCGATAACAACAATTCATGCAGGCGTATGCAATTTTATCACTACGGTTCAAGTCGAAAGTGAAGATTTGCAAATGGCAAGAATTCAGATTAATACCCAGTGCCCCAGTCTGAAACCATTGGAATCCCAGATTCTTGAAGTGGATGGATTCGTCGAATGTTTTGGGAAAGTGGGCGAGGGAGCGGTTTTTGAATGGTGCCGCAAATTCTGTAAACATTCCGCCTGCCCGGTCCCCACAGGCATTGTGAAAGCCGTGGAAGTCGCATGTGAACTGGCGCTGCCGAAGACTGTCACCATTGAGACAACGAAATGAGTATGAAAATTCTTGTCGATGCGGATGCATGCCCTGTCAAGGAAATCATCGTTGACCAGGCAAAAAAGAGGCAGATTCCGGTGATGATGTTTATTGATGTGAATCATGAGATTTTCGATGGGTACAGCGAAGTGGTGGTGGTCGATCAGGGCCGGGACAGTGTGGATTTCAAATTGATCGCATCCGTCAGAGAAGGAGATGTCGTTGTGACCCAGGATTATGGCGTAGCGGCGATCGCCCTGTCGAAAAAAGCGAGTGTGATTCATCAGAGCGGGATGCAATTTACCCAGAATAATATGGAATCCTTGCTCAACGACCGATATGAAAGTCAAAAAAATCGGCGAATGGGGAAAAGGACCCGCGGCCCCAAAAAACGCACCAGACAAGATGACGATCAGTTTATCGCTGCTTTTCAGAAATTACTGGACACATTATAGACAGATACTATTCAAACAATATTAGGCAATCAATTAAGAATCAAAACTGTATTAGGCAATCAATTAAGAAGCAAACAATATTCAGAAAATGAATAAGAATCATACTATTATATTAAGCAATAGGACAAGAATCAAATAAGAGTCGATGCTTGAGGGACCTCCCGACGGAAAAGAAGAAAGAGGCAGGATTTTGACAGAGTTTTTTATGAAACTGTTATTTAGAAACAATAAAAATTTATCCAATTCACAGGTCAGGGAACAGTATGGGAAGTTTGCCAGCATAGCAGGAATCGCTTCCAATTTTTTACTTTTCATTATTAAAATCACTGTCGGACTGCTTTTCAACAGCATTTCCATCACCGCGGACGCGGTGAACAACCTATCCGATTCCGGATCCTCCGTGGTGACCCTGCTGGGGTTCAAAATGTCCGGGAAACCCGCGGATGAGAAACATCCATACGGACATGCGCGCATGGAATACATATCCGGCCTGATTGTCTCGCTCAGTATTCTTTTTTTAGGCTTGCAGCTCATTAAAAGCTCCGCAGATAAAATCATCCATCCGGAAGCGGCCCAATTCAGTATCTATTCGGTTGTCGTTCTGGTTATCGCCATTCTGATCAAGCTCTGGCAATGCCTTTTTTATCGAAAAATATCCAAAAAAATCCACTCCACCACGCTTTATGTCACATCGACCGACAGTCGCAATGATATTATCGCAACCTCGGCGGTATTGCTGTCCACGGTTCTTTCCTATTTCATCGGGTTCAATCTCGACGGATATATGGGGGTGATTGTTGCGGTGATTATTATTATTTCCGGTGTCCAGCTGGTAAAAGATACCATCAGTCTTTTGCTTGGACTGGCTCCCTCGAAGGAATTTGTCAACAATATTTATAAGAAAATCCTGACATATGACCACATTATCGGCCTGCATGATTTGTCGGTCCACACCCACGGCAGCGGGCAGTATTTCGCCTCCGTGCATTGCGAGGTGCCGGCGGAGCAGGACATTATGATCAGCCATGATATTATTGACAATATCGAAAGAGACTTTCTGAAAGAACAGGGGATTCACATGATTATCCATCTGGATCCGATTGTGACAAACGATGAACGGACCAATCAAATCAAAAAGAAAATCCAGGAAGAAATTTTAGCGATTTCACCCGAAATCAGCATCCACGATTTCCGTGCGGTATGGGGAGTGACCCATTCCAACCTTATTTTTGATATCGTGGTTCCTTTTGAATTCAAGTGGAACGATGAAGAAATCATTGAAACGATTTCCAATAAAATCAGCCGGATCAATCCAAATTATTATGCCGTCATCACGGTGGACCATGACTATATGCCGCAGAAAGACGACGACTTGAATATCTGATAAGCATGTTAATATTCGTCGACGATGAAACACGCGCACGGAGAAAGGACTTCCTGGATCCGGCCTGCTTTTTCCTTATCAAAGACAATACCGAAATCCTCCAGAGAAAGATAGCCGCAAAGGACTTGTACGAAATATCCGATTCCAATGGAGAGACAGGCGGGCAAGGATGAAATCTCTCCCATCAGATTTGTTGTAACGCTATTTTCCGGGACAATAAGATCCTGTACCTCGACAACGAGTTGCCGCAGGCTGTCACGGCTTTCAAACCGCTCCAGGTCAAGCGTTTGTATAAATTTAACAATGTCTGTCACCCCCATGACGTTCTGGGGTGCGACGCTCCAGCTTTCAACGGGCAGGATGTCCGATATCGCCGGACTAAAATTGGAAGGGATTTTGACCTTCAGGGATTTTTCATGTGCCAGAGAGCGGAGTTCGCGGATCATTTTCTCCAATACGGCATCGTCCTTCGCAAGGAGCTCCTCTCCGTCAATTTCATCTTGGGTCTCAAAATAAAAACAGTAGCCGGATAAACTGTTTTCGGGCCTGCAGTCATTTCTTGGAGCATCATTCGAGCTATTCTCATCATACAAACGAATATTGCGGCTATAAACATCGCTGTATAACAATACTTTGCCCCCCACACTGGCATAATCCCGGGATTTCAATCCAAACAGCGCCCAATCGCGGTCGACCATCCCTGAATAAGAAGGAGCGAGCGCAGTGTATAAATCGAAACACCGGCGAAGATCCGCGGAGGACAGATCGGGAATGGTGAAAATCCGGATGGGCGACTCTTGAAGTGCTTGCTGACTGGGCTGCAGATTCGAAGAATTGCTGTTCTGGAGCATCGTCGATCGATTCTTGTTCTGAACAATCGAGGAATCCTTGACCGGATAATCTACAGGAAGGGACAGGCGAAGCGTCCTTGTTGTCGGGTAATGGCCCAATGAAAAATAGGTGTGGATATTCTCGGGCTTATAGGTGATGGCAAGCAGCCCTTTGTGACGCATCTGACGCATATATTCCGTGAACATGTTTTTCATCAGATGCCGCCCGCGGAAATCCGGGTGTGTGCAAACGCCAACGACAATTGCTCCGGGCAAGCTTTTGCCACGGATCCAAAGGGGTAGAGGCATGGACTGCATCGCGCAGACAATCACGCTGTCTATCTCTACGCAGGCACTGTATTCGGGAAAGAACCGGTTCTCGAAGAACCACTCGACGAATGCGCCGGTATCTTCGAAGCAGATTTTCCAAAGATCAATAAAAGCCTGCTTATCGGTCGGTTCCGCCAGACGGATTGTAATGACGGGAGGTATTTCGCTATTCTTTTTCACGGATTTGTTTTTGATTGACATGGATTCGCCTCCTATAATAGACCGCCACGGGAGGTACAGTTCATTTGATTCCTAAAGAAATGTCCGAACAGTTTCTTTAAATTATGAAAGAAACGTCTTTCGCCTCCATTCCAGTTTGACCAGGATCGTTTTTCCTTATTTGATCGACGATATCAGAATCGGCACCTTGTATTGTTGATTATATCAGATTCACCTGCTGATTTGAAACATTTCATTATTTCGAACAGGGCAATCGCTTACGAAAAGAAATGGAAAGAAATAAAAAAAATAGAGCATGGGGAGACGGCAAGTTGTGTAATAACTCAGGTTGCAACATGGGGACGGTTCTTGTGTTGCATAAACGAAATAAAATGCAACATAAGAACCGTCCCCATGTTGCAATCATGCTTCATTCCACTCCTGTTCCATCTGTTACTAATCCATTTCTTTTCGTAAGC
>CAZJXH010000291.1:0-4165 GCA_964549475.1 uncultured Oscillospiraceae bacterium | reverse complement strand
TGTGGTCATGCCTGGCCCGGTCGCGTATGTGCAGGCCGGGTCCGGTGAGCATGTTAAGCAAAGCAATCAAAAACGACAAGCCTGAATTTTCCCGAAAAATCAAGGGCGACAGGACTACTCCGATAAACGGAGAGACGGCATAGCAGGCACTTGTTTTCGCAGCGCCGAGATTCCGTTGCGCATAAACATAAAAATAAATGCTCAGTCCATATGCCAGAAATCCCAGGAGAAGAGCCGCAGCGGCATAGAAAAGCCCTGCAGCCTGCCTCTTTAGCACGATGGCGATGAGCAGCGACCCCAGACCGGATCCAAGTCCTTTGATCACCACAATCGCCAAAGGATCTTTGATGGAAAGCATCCGGGTGCAGTTGTTCTCGAATCCCCAACAGATACAGGCAAGAAGAATCCATAACGATCCCGGGGAGAGAGAAAGGCCGTTCAATCTTTCTGCCGATAGAAGAATACTGGCACAAGTGATCAATCCAATGGCAATCCAAAGCCTCCGGCTGATATGCTCTTTAAAGACCATCATTGCAATCAGGGATGTCGCTGCGATTTCAAAATTATTAAGAAGGGATGCGTTCCCTGCTGTTGTCATGGATAATCCCGTCATCAGGAAAACCGGTGCGGCAATATCAAGGACAATCATTCCTGCGATAAACGGAGAGTCCCTTTTCCCCAGCCGCGCTTCCCGCTCCGGGCTCCTGCGCTTTTTTCGCAGCCCTCCGACAGCCAGCATCCCGATGCCGGCGCCCAGATATAACAATGCCGCCAGCATGACAGGGGAGATTTCTTGCAAAAGAATTTTTGACGCAGGCGTGCTTATCGCATACAAGGCTGCCGCCAATAGCGCAAAAAGAAATGATTTATTTCGTCCGCTGTCCATATCCGGCCTCCTGTTCCGCCCCGTTCTGTTCCATTTCATCCTATTATACCGTTAAAAATTATTTTCTTCTATTCTTCTATCAAATATCGGCTCCTTGGATTATAATTAATAGTAAAAATAACAGCTTCCTTTTTTATGCAGCTGGAGCAATCCCAAGGAGACGCGATATGTTCAGTCCGGTCAGAAATACCAAAGTGTATGAGCAAGTCATCGAACAGATTAAAAGCATGGTGGAGGAAGGCACGCTGAGAAAAGGCGACAAACTCCCCTCCGAGCGGGATCTGGTGGAACAGCTGAAAGTCAGCAGGGCATCCGTCCGAGAAGCTCTGCGTGCATTGGAAGTCATCGGATTGATCGAATGCAGGCATGGCGAAGGCAATTACATCAAGACCGATTTCCAGTACAATTTGCTGGAGCCGCTGTCCATCCTGTTCATGCTGGAAGGCAACAACCCGGACAAAATATGGGAGCTGCGCAAGGTCATGGAGATCGAAGCCGCAGGTCTTGCCGCAAAAAACATCACGGACGAACAGCTCCTCCGGTTAAAGGAACTGATCTTGCGGTTCGCAGCGTGTGAAGACGAAAAAATCCAAGCGGAAATGGATAAAGAATTTCATTATGCAATCGCAGAATACTCCGGTAATATTTTAATATTCAATATCCTTTGCAGCATTTCAACCTTGATCGACCGGTTCATCAAGGATGCAAGGAAATCAATTATTGTGCGGCAGGAGAACAAAGAGCTCCTCCTGCGCCAGCATCATGAAATTTATCTGGCAATCGAGAAGCGCAGCTCATCCGCCGCCCGGAAAGCCATGCGGGAGCATCTGGATTTTGCCGGCAGATTCAATTACAGTATAAAATAAACAGCGAAAGGCCTTATTTCTTTTCGAAAAATTCAAGATTATTCATAGAATACAATCATGTGCTTTCTTGAACGGTTTTTTCGTATATTTTCAGGCTTTCATTCCATGTATTGAAAGACTTTTCTACTCTGTGATCGATTAAAGTATAATTCATTTTCAAATATTCCCCCAGATAGGCGGTAACCTTTTGAGCTCCTGAATAATTCATATGGTCTCCCTTGTCCAATGAATCTTTATTCCAATCAATTCCCAGCTCATTCGTTTTTAAATTCAGATCCAGGAAGGCAAGTCCGTTTTCATCCGCAAACAATTGCACCCCCTTGTGTTTCTTATAATTCCAATTGACTGGAGAAGGCACATCCACCAGAAGAAACTCTATTCCCCGCTCTTTACACAATGCCGTCATCTGCTCCAGATAAAATCGGGGCATGGTGGGAATTGGAAGGGATATGTCTGTTTCTTTCATATACTCATCGCCCTTCCACGCATCCACCTTTTTAATGTAGCTGAACCCTTTCATATCATTTTTCCATGTGTATTCCGGCGACTTGCAAAAATCGTACGAGGAAAGGCTTTTCCATCGGTTGTGATATTCAAAAACCGGCATGATTATTTCGGCAGTTTTTGTTAACGCATTAATAACATCCGTTTGAATGCCATCGCTCCTGTAAGCCGCGTTTGTTTCCAGGATAACCAGCTTCGGAGTCTGGGTTTCAAGCACCAGCTTCAAATAGTTATAAGAATTATCAAGTGTCTGTCCGGATGTTCCACAAATATAGGATGTATATCCGCAGTCTCGCCATAATTGCATCGGTGAAAAGCTGCAATACGTCTCACTATCGCCTAATACAATAATGTCAATCGAATCTTTCTTTTCAGTCAGTATCCCCTTCAGCACCTGATCATGCATCCCAAATTCTTTCCGATTGTCCTTCGGTGAAAAAACGAACGACATTGTGTACAGGAATACAACAAGTCCCGAAAGAAACGCGATGCATCGGATTGTTTTTTTTAAAAACTGCATTTTTCTTCCCTCCTAAAATCCGGCATAAATTATATCAGCGGGAGCGTAATCGGTGCCGTACGCGCCAAATATAACAATAATAATGATGATTGCATAGTATATCGTCCATCGAACAAGCGGATTCAGCCCTGAAATTTTTTCTCTCAAGCGGATTCCTTTTTCATGAAATATACTTACGGTAAATACAATCACAACAGCCAGTATGATGATGATGAAATCCTGCCTGTCCATGCCGAGTTTCAGCAGGGTGCCATCCCTAAAAGCAGAGGGTGCAAATTCAGCTACCATTTTTTGAAACATGAGAAGACCGGCCCTAAGGCTTTTTGCACGGAAGAATAGCTCCCCGATATTCACCAGGCAAACTGTTCGTATGATCTGCCAGACAAGATAGGCTGGTTTGTTTTTATTGATATGCAGGAGCGCCAATCCTTTTTTTGACACCGGTTCCGTAATGCTGGCCAAAAGAATCAATACAAAATAATACATTCCAAAAAAAATGTATTTCCATGCCGCGCCGTGCCATAATCCGTTGCAAAACCAGACAACAAACAAGGCACATGAGCCGGTCAGCAGGGGTCCGAAATGGTTGCCAAGATGCTTCCGTCCTTTTGAGGTCAGCTTTTTAAATGGTTTTGACAGGGAAAGCGGATAGAATATGTAATCTTTAAACCAGCTGCCAAGCGTAATATGCCATCTCACCCAGAATTCTGAAACACTTTTTGAAAAGAACGGCTGTCTGAAATTCTCAGGCATACGAAGTCCGAAAATCTCTCCGCTGCCGATTACAATATCAATACTGCCCGAAAAATCCATGTATAATTGGCAGGTATAGCAGGCCATCGCCACCAGAATCACGACGCCGCTGTATTTCTGATAATCTGTAAACACAGTCTTGACAAGCATATTCAGCCTGTCGGCAATCACTATTTTTTTGAAAAGCCCCCAAAGAATTCTCTGATAACCAAAGGTCATGCTTCTATATGTAATAGCGGTTCCTTCATAAAGTTTCCGGGCTGTCTGAGAATAGCGGCATATGGGACCTTCCATGATCTGCGGGAAAAAGCTCATGTACAATGCCAGTCGTCCAAGATTCTTATCCGCTTCCACGGTCCCTTTATATACATCAATCATATAGGAAACCGCTTGTAAGGTATAAAACGAGATTCCGATCGGGAGTGCAAACTTGAATTCCGGCATCAATACCGGAAAAGACATCTTTGAAAGCAGCAGATTGACATTGACGTTGAAAAAATTCATATATTTCAAGCATAGTAAAAGCCCGATGTGGAGAACCACCGCAAACACCAGAACCATGAGCTGTTTTCGCTGATAAGCAGCTTTCATCGCTTTCCGCGTTTTCATCTTAGGCACTGTTTTCTCCACTTTGCG
>CAZJXH010000290.1:0-4171 GCA_964549475.1 uncultured Oscillospiraceae bacterium | reverse complement strand
CCTTCTGCTTCTTCTTTTCTTTCGCTTCCTGTTTTCTCTTTGCCATTTTATTATCTTTGCTATTATTTTAAATATTATTTCTACTATTTCACGTTAAATATTGTTTCTACTATTTCACGTATGTGATCGTTTACAGCACTCCCGTCGCATGTCTTGTCGCATGACATCCCATGTTGACCACGACAGGAAGTCCTGCGATATGTGTGGGAAACACATTGATATTCACGGCTAAAGCGGTTGTCCTTCCTCCAAGCCCTCCTGGACCGATCCCCAGTCGGTTGATTTTCTCCAGCATTTCTTCTTCAAGGCTGGCAATATGGTCAAGAGAATGATGTGAGCCAACTTTCCGCAGCAAGGCTTCTTTGGCGATCATCGCGGCTTTCTCGATCGTCCCTCCGATTCCCACCCCGATAATAATCGGAGGGCAGGGATTCGGACCGGCTTTGATAACCGTTTCAATAATAAAATTCTTCACTCCCTCGATTCCTTCCGAGGGATTGAGCATTTTCATCGCACTCATATTCTCGCTGCCGAACCCTTTCGGGGCAACGGTTATTTTAAAATAGTCGCCTTGAACGATATTATAGTGAATAATCGCCGGAGTATTGTTTTTCGTATTTTCCCGCAATAATGGATCTTTGACAACTGACGCCCGCAGATATCCTTCTTTGTATCCTTTGGCAACACCCTGGTTAATCGCATCCGCCAAAACGCCACCCGTGATATGCGTCTCCTGTCCGATCTCCACGAAAACAACCGCCATCCCGGTGTCTTGACAGGCTGCTACCCCTTTTTCCTTGGCCAATTCGATATTATTGAGTAAATCCGTCAATACTACACAGCCTTCTTTGGATTTCTCTGTAAGCAAAGCGTTCTGCATGGCTTCTTTGATATCTTCTGAAATAAAAACATTGGCCTCAATGCAAAGTTTTGCTACAAGGTCCGTGATTTTATCGCATAAAATGTCCCTCATGATTCCTCTCCATTCTAATTTCTATATTATTCTCTTCTAAATATCTTTTTTAAATTATACCGCATTCTAGGCAATATCGTACAAATTTTTACATATATTTTCTACAAATGAGCAAAAATAGTAAATCATTCTTAAATAATAAAGATATCATATTGACAATTACCCTCATTCAGTATCATAATGAACGGAGGTTGGTAACAGTCTGACCCAAACCCAGTCATTGATGTTCCAGGTTATATTTGATTGTACATTAAAATGAAAGCTTTCATTTCAATTGATTTGCAGTCTATTGTTTACCTCAATAAGATTATCATTTGACCTATGTGATCTTTTGAAACAAATCTTGGTACATCGGGCTAGAAGAAAGTAAAATCATATTATATTAATTAAAAGGAGGCATTAGAAAAATGAACAAAACTGAGCTAGTAGCAGCAATTTCAAAGGACACACAATTAAGTAAGAAAGACAGTGAGGCAGCCTTGAATGCAATGATGGCGAATATTTCGTCTAATCTTGCAAAAGGGGAAAAAGTTGTTTTGGTTGGATTCGGTACCTTTGAAGTACGTAAAAGAGCAGCGAGAAAAGGACGCAATCCTGCATCTGGAGTCGCAATCAAGATTGCAGCATCCAAAGCGCCTGTTTTTAAGGCCGGAAAAGGGTTGAAAGATAAAGTAAACAAATAGTTTTCTTTTGTGAACAATCAAGAGGCTTGTCTGTCTCCTGTTCGATTCAGTAATCGGACAAGGGAGAAGACAGGCCTTTTTATATTTTATTGTTCAAGCTTCAATAGGCTGGTTTGAAACGGGTTTGTTTTTCATCTCACATGCCAGTTTGTTTGCCGATTCGAGCAGGTTGCAGATAAAAGCCTTCGGACTTTGTTTTTTCTTTGAAACCGATGATTTCTGAATAGCATATCGAATGTCCCGTTCAATCTGAAACGGTGTGCAGTGGTAAAGCTCGCACAGACTGGGATAGATTGTCTTGGAAATCGGACTGACCAGGGAATCATCTTCAATAAGCCTGTACAGGATGAATTTTACATATCGATACCCTTTCAGCTGGCTTGGAAGACCGCTTGCCTCAAGCATGCTGTCGATCGCCGCCGGGAAAAAAGGTCGCATGGCCTCGTATTCATCCTTGTTTTTACTGATAATCCGTTTCGTCACCGAATCAATATTTCGCGTCAGTATCGGAACCCCGCTTCTTCCATCAAGAAGATAATGTTCCCTTCCCATAGAATCCGAAAAAGACATATGCCCGTTCCGTTTCATGATTGCAGATACTTTTTCGATTAATTCCCGATCCGAAGAAGCGAAATAAAATCCAATATCTTGTGCTGCATAATAATGATCTTTCCATTTGTCCAAATTACAATCCTCCCCGTACTTTTCTGCTTTTAATAATCATCTGTCTTTTACTGATCCATCATTTCCTTCATAGAATATCCTGTCCTGTACTCCTGTCCGGCTTGTACTTATTTTCGGATATTGCAATCCGAAATGCAATATTACGCATGATATATCGCGAAAATAATACCTTTTTTAACAGAAATGATCCGAATATTCAAGGGGATTTATTCCATTGTCGCAAATCTTGCAGATTCCGAAGCGCCAGCCGCTGTTAGCCGTTGCAAACACGGGTTTGTCCTATAAGCACGGTCCAGTATGTTTGTGTCGGCTAACAATGTACTATCTAAATGCCAAGCGCATTTCAGAAAACGGAATCTTTCGCGCATGGATGATAAAAAAACTCCACAGGACTGGTCCTGTGAAGTTTTATATTGTTTTGCATAATATTTTTGTAGATCTGTTCTATCTCTTTGATTATCTCTTTGAAAACTGAGACGCTTTACGTGCTTTCTTGAGTCCGTACTTCTTTCTTTCTTTCATACGGGAGTCTCTTGTAAGGAATCCGGCCTTCTTCAGGATCGCTTTGTAGCTTTCCAGATCGGCCTTCACCAGCGCTCTGGACAAGCCATGACGGATCGCTCCCGCCTGTCCTGCTATTCCACCGCCGATTGCCTTGCAGATAAGATCATAGCTTCCCTCGGTGCCTGTAGCGACCAGGGGCTGCTTCACGATAAGCTTGAGTGTCTCAAGTCCGAAATATTGATCGATATCTTTCCCGTTGATGGTGATATTCCCTTTGCCCGGAATAATCCTTACACAAGCAACTGCCTTCTTGCGTCGGCCTGTTCCGTAGAAAAATACCGCTTTATTTAATTTCACTTTTGTAGCCATTTATTGTATTCCTCCCTTCATCAAATGTTCAAAACAAGAACTTCAGGTTGTTGTGCCGCTTGCTCGTGATTCGGCCCGGCATAGACAAACAGTTTCTTGTATAATGCTCTGCCAAGTGCATTCTTCGGGAGCATGCCCTTTATTGCAAGTTCAATGACTTTCTCCGGCTTGTTCAGCATCATATCCTTGTATTGGATTTCTTTGAGTCCTCCCGGATATCCGGTATGATAACGGTACAACTTCTGATCGAGCTTCTTCCCTGTCAGTACAACTTTTGATGCGTTCACTACGATCACGAAATCTCCGGCATCCATGAAAGGGGTGAATTCCGGCTTGTTCTTTCCTCTTAATATCGCTGCGACTTCACTGGCCAATCTGCCGAGCACTTTTCCTTCTGCGTCGACAACGTACCACTTTCTGGAAATCTCTGCGGGTTTTGCCACATACGTTTTCATCGTTTGTATTACCTCCAACATTCCATTCACTATTTACTAATAAAAATTAACTTATTACAAATGCTTTCCTATCATATATCGGGGAAGCGGATTTGTCAAGCGCTAAATTTAAATTAGGCAACTGGTTCTTCGTTTTTCTCGTATTATCTCGTTTTTTCTAGTATTTTCCTAAATTATTTCTTGTTATTTCTTTTCGATTTTGATCTTGCTTACCATCAGGAAAGATATAAGAAGGCTGATCACCGCGGCTGTAATGGTATATGCCAGGTTGAACCGGTTCTTGATGATGGCAAACGAGTTCACCAGATTGACCAGTGCGATCATTGCGCCCGCTATGGTTATCGGCATTCCCATGAACACATTGTCAAAATCCGTTGAATTGAAGCGTGCAAGCCGATAAGCTCCGGCAAGGGCATATGTCACACAGATAATAGCTCCCACAGGTCCGAGGGACATCAGGCACATTTTCCATGCCACAACAAAGGGTTGAATGCCAAAAAACA
>CAZJXH010000289.1:0-4173 GCA_964549475.1 uncultured Oscillospiraceae bacterium | reverse complement strand
TTAACATTCCTTTGGCGATTATTATCGGGGTGATACTGATTGCTTTCATTACTGTTATTCTGATTTTACGGGCTCGTAAAAAAAATAGAATCAGGATGATCACAGGGAATGCAGATAGTATTAAAACAAGCAATACGACGAAGGAACCAATCGACAACAGCGGCGATAACACCGGCAGCAACAGCGGCGATAACACCGGCAGCAACAGCGGCGACAACACCGGCAGCAACACCTACGGCAACACAGAGAACGGCCGGAAGAAACAATGATCTATTTCGTTTTTGCTATAAATCTACTTATAACGTCTGTCGTTGAAGGGACAACTATATTTTTACTCTATAAAAAGTGGAACTTGGTTTATTACAGTTTACTCTGCAATCTGCTTACCAATCCGGTCATGAACCTGCTTTTGCTTGTCATTGTGAAAACATTCGGTGTGGCTTATTATAATATCAGCTTGATTATTCTTGAGACAATGGTAGTACTGGTTGAAGCATATATATATAAGATGCTGGGGAACATGAAAATGCCAAAAGCCTTGTTGTTGTCCTTATTTCTTAACTTGTTATCCTATCTGTGCGGTTTGCTGATCCGGTAGAAATACCAGAAAAAAGAAGGCAAGAAAAGGGAAGAGAAGAAAAAAACAAAAAACAGCAATGAAAAATAACAACGAAAGAAAAGAATAGGGAATAAGGATAAAAAAAGAAATAAATAAAAACAAATAGAAACGAATTAAAAAGAACAGAAAAGAATAGAACGGAAGAAGAAGGACAGAACAGAAGAAGAACAGAATGAAAGAAGAAGAACAGAATATAAAAAGATGAAAGGGGAAAGATAGTATGGAAAGAATTGTCAATTGCTTGGATTTCACTTGGCTGGATGCCGCGCCCGGGCCTGCCATTTTATTGCTTTTAGGGATTCCGCTGGCTATTTTCACAGCGGTGATACTCATCGCTTTTGTCACGATAATGCTGATCCGAAGAGCACGTAAAAAAGCCCGTGCCAAAATGATGACAGGAAACCCGGGCGATAATACTGCCAATGACGTAGAAAATCAAGTTCAGCAAAAATAAAAACGATTTCTATTTCATTATAGTAGCAATGCCATCTTTCACGGAGATGGCAACAAAATCACTTTGATATTTTTTACCGAAAATATCGGTTATTTCAAACTGATAATAGAAAGTGCTATCAAACAGACTTGCTTCTTCTACTACGATGTCATCGTCTACTGTGAATCCGCCAAAATTAAAAATCTCGGATTCTTCGGTATCCAAATCCGTATAGGTAAATAGAAACTCAATGACATCTCCCTTTTTAAGCTTGCGTATTTCTTTGTCGCTCATACCTGTGTCATCAATGCCATCCCAGGTGCCATGGATGGTGTAGCTCGTATCCTTGCAGTCATAAGTCATACGCAGATTGGTTTGTTTGCCGTTCAATTGAATGGGTACGGTATAAAGAATGGAATCGTCATTAAATGACAATGGAATCATGGAGCAGGTATTTTCATTGATCGTAGGCCATACATTTCTGAAATTGCTCCAGAACATTCCATTTGCATCATCCGAATTCAAATCAAAATCCGACCCCAGAAAATATAGCTCAGTACGGTCATCATCCTTGAAATACAAGTTGTATTGCACACTAGTCACATTATCATATCCTTCGGTAAAGGCAAGATAGTATTTGTTATCCTTTACCTCGGTATAATAATCAATATTATAGTCATCCGCTTTTAGGCCGTTTACGGTAGGATAATCGATGATATTCACCGATTTTGTGGTAATGCTTTTATCCATTTCAACCGGAATCACGATTTGTAAATCGGTTGGTGCGGCCCAGTCGACGGTTCCTTCCAGATAACGCAGATAGTGACCACTGACCGCAATGTCCGCGTACTTGTCAAGCTCGCCTTCGTGTAGCATCAATGGTGCGAAAATGGAGATGCCGGTTGACTCCGGACGGTCGCTGCCGCTGATTTTATATTGGACAGCGTTATCCAGATCGGCAAGAACCTGGGCCGAGGTTTCCGGAAGAACCTCGGTTGAAAGGCGTACCAGATCTCCAAGGTCCACCATATTGGTATATCCTTCGTTGTCATTGTTCCCGCCATAATTTTCTGCTTTAGTGATTGCCTGGGAGAATGATTGTAATAGCCCAGGGGCTTCTGCTACACTTTTCATCTCCTTCGCCATGGTGTCAAAGCTTGAAACAAGCTTTGGGACTGCGGAGAGGTCTATCACAGAAAGAGTGACAATAGAGTCTGTTTCAGCTACTCTGCATTTTTCTAGGTAGGAATCACAGATTGATTTTCCGAGATTCAATCCGGATTCTTTGGAATTATTTCCAAGATAGGAAAGCCATGCGGTGTAATCCCAGCCCGTGCCTGGCTCGATTTCCTCCGAACCTGTCATGAACCTTGCATACGGAGCGACGGCGGCTGCAGTCTCAAGGGAAGACATGAGGCAGGTATCAAAACCGATCATTTCAAACTGAACGCTTGCCATGGATACTCCTTGTGAAAGCTCGTCCAGACTTAAACTGTCGTTTTCATACAATTCATCGAAACAAACGCCCGAAATGCTTCCTCCACCATGATTCCACAGGAGACACATATATTTATCAGCGGGATATTTTTCAACGCCCCAATTTAAAAAACTGCCTAATGTGTCAGCACGGCCCATGCTTGCAAGCGGTTGTTCGTCTTTTAGCGCAAATCCGCTGCCTTGAATCTCGAAACGTTGAATCTTTCCGGGATTGATTTCCTCATACCCCCAGGATTCGGTTCCGCCTGTTTGAAAAACAATATTAACATTGTCGGATTTGTCCGCTTTCAGCATCTCATCAATATTGATGGATGCCATATTGCCCTTTTTTGATTCTAAATCTGTGCCGCATATGTAAACAAACACGGACCATTTTTCACCATCTGGATTGCTTAAATCCAATTTGTCATCTTTAAATAGGAAACAGCCTGTTAATAAAGAAAAAACCAGAGAGACACTAATCAGCAGTGAAAAAATCTTTTTCATTTCATTCCTCATTCCTCATTTTCCCAAGGACAATATAGAGCAGAAGCCTGTCGGTAAATGCTTGTCTATTATATCAATTCCGTAAAAAAGTGTATACCATGTATACCATATATTTATATATTTTATAATCATAAGCGTATTTATTCAGGATATATTTAGGATTCATATGGGATATTTAAGATTCATATAGGATTTACACAGGATAAAAAGGCTATGTGGCTGTAATAATAAAAAAGTATTAAAAAATTCCTGGCGAATTTACGAAATCAGTTTCATTCATGCTGTATAATAGAAACAGAATTCGATTCAATCGAATTTCGAGGGGCGACAATGAAAAAAATATTGTTTACACGAGAAAGTGCCTGCCTGCAGCCAATCCGGGAACGGATCGAAAGGCAAAAACATCGGACATTGGTGCTGTGGACGCTGGAATGCGCGGAACGGGTTCTTGCGATTTTTGAAGAAAAGCATTCTGCAGATAAGCGTCCGCGGGAAGCGGTTGATGCGGCAGGAGCCTGGGCGCGCGGGGAAATTAAAATGCCGGTGGCAAAAAAGGCGGCTCATGCCACTCACAATGCTGCAACCGCAGTTGCCGACGAGGACCCTGCGGCTTGTGCCGCTGCGCGTGCCATTGGACATGTTGTCGGAACAGTCCATGTAGAAACGCACGCGATGGGACTTGTCTTATATGGCCTTACAGCATTCGTGTATGCGGCTGATCCACGGAATGCGGATGCCGTGATAGCGAAAGAGTGCCAATGGCTCTATGAGCGTTTATTATACTGGGAGACGAATATTGATAAAGTGAATACTACATGGGCATCCTTTCTGCTAAATGATGATGTTCCAAATAAAGAGAAGCTTTTGCGGCTGAAGAAAGAATCGAAACAGGAATGCGAACATAAAGATATCATTGAATCAAAATAGAAAAATCGGGGCTTTATGATGTTTTTCAAAGAAGATGGAACCTGCTCTATTGCAACAGGAATCGTGTTCATAGTATAATTCCAAATGTTGCGAATAACACTATAATGACACTATATTGCAGAATAGTAGATATGGAATATCATGCTATTCTTGAAAGAAGGATACTATGCGAGCGGTACTGCAAAGAGTAACTTATGCAAGAGTCGAGGTG
>CAZJXH010000288.1:0-4243 GCA_964549475.1 uncultured Oscillospiraceae bacterium | reverse complement strand
TTCCATAGGTTTGAAATATATTTTCAACTTGCAGTCTTGTACAGCCATCCAAATAAAAAACCTCATCATGCATATTTTTACTTGCAGACTTGATTTTTTCTTCTTCTGATTGGACTAAAGGACAATGAATTGCCAAAAACATAAGTTCTTCAATGGAAGCAAAAAATTCTTCGATTATAGGAGACAAATGTTCGAAACTGATGTTTACCCTAATAATTTCATCAAACAATTGGTACCCTTTGCTTCCAATTCTCAACCAAATTATAACACGTTATTATGAGAATGTAACTACATATTGATTTCTCTTTACATTTTAGCACGGAATCAAAGTCCTTTCATTCAAACCCGTAAATTTCGCCTCGGCGCATTCCGGCAGCAATCATATATCTTGTGTCTTCCATGCCCTCTATGAGTCAAAAATAAGTGGGCAGTTCCACTCCCAATAAATGTATTGTATAATTCAGGTGTATAAAGCATAAACCGATGCAGTTTTCAGACTGCCAGAAGAGGAGCATTTATTATGAGTGAATCGCGTTTTTATCATATTCCAAAATCAGGAAAGCTGGAACAGGTCGACAGTGTCGCCGAGGCAATGGCGCGGGCGAAAGAGGATGGTTTCTTTTGGCTGTATTTTCTCGAACCCAGGATCGAGGATCTGCACCCCCTGATCGGGCTGCTCGATCTTCATCCTTTGTCTGTCGAGGATGCCCTTGACATTAACCAGTTGCCGAAAATTGATGATTTCCCCAGCAACACTTTTATTGTATTTAATGCATTCTCCTATACAGATAAGAACCTGAGCGTTCAGGAGATCGATTTATTCCTCAGCAGCCACTTCCTTATCAGTGTAGACCGCATCGGGCCGGATGGCAAACCATTGCTCGATGGCATTGAGGAACTGGTGCTGAGAGAAATGGATGTGGACCGGTTCGGTCCAGCCTTTGTGATGCACACCATCCTTGATGTCGTCGTCGACCGCAAGTTTATCGCCATAGAAGCGTTGGAGGATGAACTGACATCAGCCGAAGACGCTGTATTGGAAAGACCGGCCGACTTTGATCCAAAATCGCTTCAGCATATTCGGCACGCGCTTGTCACCCTTCGCAAAAGCCTTTTCCATGAGCGTGAGGTTTTCGTCAAAATATGCCGCAAAGACTGTCAATTTATTCCTGACAAGGCCATTTACCATTATCGCGACGTATACGATCACCTCACGAGGTTCTTTGAATTGACCGAGACGCTGCGCGATGTTGCAACCAGTCTTATGGAGATTGACTTGTCCCTGCGCAGCAATGAGATGTCTCGTGCCGCCAACCGCACCAACCGCTCGGTCCGCCGCTTGACGTTCATCACGACCATTTTTCTGCCCCTTTCCTTGTTTGCGGGCATCGGCGGCATGTCCGAGTGGTCCATGATGACCGGCCCCGATAATTGGCGCATCGCATATCCGCTGTTCCTCCTTGCTATGGCCGTCATTGGCGCTGTCTGCTACTTTTTCCTCAAACGGATCATCCAGCTGGATGACAATAAGTCGGATGCCGAAGATGAGTAATCGTGATGAGTGAATTGCAATATTCCTATAAATACTTGTTTTAAGGAAATAAATTGAGTTTCGAACAGATGGATTGATATGTTATTATATTATATTACAATATAATAACTTTATTATTTTTATATGTTTTTATATTATGATATAATTTTTACTTGAATTTTAAACTTTTTCATGCTACACTAATTTTCAATGAGAGGTGCTATATATGGTACAAAGAAAACAATACATGGAGAAGCTAAAAAAAACGAAGGACAAAAAAATCATCAAGGTGGTTACGGGCATCCGCCGCTGCGGAAAGTCCACTCTGCTTTTGATGTTTCGTGATTACCTGAAAGAATGCGGTGTGGAAGATAATCAGATTGTCTCGGTGAACTTTGAGGATATTTCAAATGAACCTTTACTTGACTACAGGAAGCTTCATGAGTATGTTTCAAAGCGGCTTGTTTCTGGCAAAATGACCTATATATTTTTGGATGAAATACAGAATGTACCACAGTTTCAAAAAGCAGTTGACAGCTTGTTTATCAAGGAAAATGTGGATGTTTATATAACAGGTTCGAATGCCCAGATGCTTTCCGGCGAGCTGGCCACGCTGCTTTCCGGCAGATATGTCGAAATCAATATGCTGCCCCTTTCTTTTGCGGAATATTATGAATTGGTCGGAGGGGATAAGCGTGACGCCTGGAACAGTTATTACAGAAACGGTGGTTTCCCCTATGCTGCCGTTATTGAGGATGCGGACATTCGCAGGGATTATTTAATGGGAATCTATAACACCGTTTTACTCAAGGATATCGTTGCGAGAAAAAGGATCAGCGACATCCCACTGCTTGAAAGTGTAATAAAGTTTCTTTTTGACAATATTGGAAATATCGTATCCTCTAAGAAAATTGCTGACAATTTGACCTCTTATGGACGAAAAACAACTTCAGTAACGGTAGAAAGCTATATCGAGGCGCTCACTGGAGCTTTTATCCTATATAAGGCGGACAGGTACGATGTGAAGGGGAAACAGCATCTGAAATCCCTTGAAAAATACTATCTTGTCGATGTGAGCCTGCGCCATCTGTTGCTCGGGGATAAAAACGCCGACATTGGTCACATCCTCGAAAATATTGTGTATCTGGAGCTTCTGAGACGCGGTTATACGGTCAGCATCGGAAAGGTCGACGATAAAGAAATCGATTTTGTCGCGGTGTCCGGTGATAATAAGGTTTACTATCAGGTCGCGGCAAGCATTCTCGACCCCGTCACTTTTGAGCGTGAAATAGCCCCGTTAAGAAAGGTGACCGATAATTATCCGAAATTCATATTAACCATGGATGAGCTTCCGATGGGAGCCGACGGTATCAGACAGGTCAATATTGTGGATTTTTTGCTTGAAAAATAAGCAAGTGTTGATTTATACAAAAATTTTTACACTCCTCATCAGCTTTCCATGATCTTGACTTTATCCTCAACCTGCCACATATTATCTATAAATTTCGCCTCAAAAGAACAACCGATAAAAGCGAATGGGCCTGTTAAAAAATCGATCTTAAAAATATAGGTATTTTGATCTTTTTTATATCCTCGCATATTAAATTCAGAGTATTTGGCATCGATAAATCCAAATGAATTCATTCTGGAATAATCTGCAATGCCTTCAGATACACATTCCTCATGTGTTTTTAATAATATTTCACTTCCGGTTTTCTCTTCTACATATTTGATCATCTGAGCCTTATCCGATGCACCTAATTCACTAAATATATCAGGGGTTGCTATCAGAGCAGATCTTTTCACTTCATTACCGGCAGTTAACCGGCTTTTAAGATTATCCTGCTTGCCTGCAACGTCAAGTGCAAATTTGTATAAGCCAAGAGTCGATTTTTCAGAGGTTACAAATACAGGAATGCATTTTTGATACAACTCTGCAATTTTTCCGAAAATTTTCGGGTCTGCCAGATAATATTTATATTTTCTTGATTCATCGGTTGTTATTTCGGTTTTGATTATCACATTTTTGTCGTTTTTCAAAAATTCAAAATAATGCTTTATTCCATCTTCATCTAAAAAAATAATTGTATACCATTTATCATTAGGAATATTAACGTCATCTACATTTACCCAGTTATTTACATTTATCGTTGTTAAAAATTCATTTTTATATTTTTCAGGTATTGGGAAGTTTTTCATCCTGAAATCAAAACCCGAAATCATTGTCAGATTGCCTGCCTTAACAATTTTCATATAATAATCCAATTGTTCGGTACCAGAATAATCTGTCGACGAATCTGAAATAAATTCATAATTACTTGTCATATCAGATTTAATTGAACTTGATCCTGTTTGATAGAAAACAGATATATCTTTTGTTTCAGCTACGAAATCAGCTTGTTTGGAACAGCCAGATGTTATTAATAAAAACACTAATAATATTATTAAAATTCTTTTCATACAGCGCCTCCAAATTCTTAAGAGATTCTTGCCGGCGTTATTGCCGGTGGTTTTCAGGAATCGCTGCCGGCTATCTGATATAAAATATTTCCGCTGATCTTTTGTTTCCAATTCTTAATGCAATTATAACACTTTTTTTAGGCGTGTGACTGCATGCAGTCTTTATCCAGGGCAATCGCTTACGAAAAGAAATGGAGCATGGGTGCAATATGGGGACGGTTCTTGTGTTGCATAAACAAAATAAAATGCAAC
>CAZJXH010000287.1:0-4355 GCA_964549475.1 uncultured Oscillospiraceae bacterium | reverse complement strand
AATGGGAATGAAAGAAGTCCATCCGATCCAGGCGGATCTGTCTCCCCAGGCGGCAAGGATCAATGTGGCGCCAACCCGCAAGATGAAAACCTTCCTGTCTTCCATCTCTGCGGCGACGCTGGTCCAGTTCGCCTCCATTCTGCTTCTGCTTTTCTATCTGGTATTTGTACTCAAAGTGGATTTCGGGAACCAGATCGGATTCATTCTGCTTTTGTGTTTTACCGGCTGTGTCACTGGCGTCTCGTTCGGCGCGATGATCAGCGCTCTTATAAAAGGGGGGGAGGGAATCAAGACAGGCATCCTGATTGGAACGACCATGATTCT
This sequence comes from uncultured Oscillospiraceae bacterium, assembly GCA_964549475.1. Classification (GTDB taxonomy): domain Bacteria; phylum Bacillota; class Clostridia; order Saccharofermentanales; family UBA5734; genus JBBQKF01. The sequence goes on along the minus strand of CAZJXH010000287.1, from coordinate 4,031 downwards.
GTCTTTTCTTGCAGGAATGATGTTTGTTCAGGTGAAATATGTCGTCACCAGTGCGGTGCCGGCCCTTGCGTATCTCAATCCGGTCAATGTGATCACGGATGGATTCTATTCGCTGTATTATTACCAGACCTATACGCGGTTTTTTATCAATATCGGAGTGCTCTGGATTTTTACCATTCTCTTTGCCGTCATCACGATTCTTCGTTTAAGGAGGTTGAAATATGCAAGTATTTAATGCCTACTTTAAGATCATCAAGAAGAATCTGCCGCAGATGCTGATCTATCTTGGTATTTTTGCAGGAATGTCCATTGCATTTTCCAATATGGGCGTCGGCCAGATGACAACGGAATTTGTGAGTTCGAAACCCGCAATCGCTGTGTTTTCAAAGGACGGGGACACCGTTCTGATGAAAGATTTTCAATCCTATCTGGGCAAGGTTGCGACGGTCATTCCGATTGACGATACCGAGAATGCGAAGCAGGACGCGCTTTTTTTCCGGAAGGTCACCTATATTATTCAAATTCCGGAAGGATACACCCAGAGCCTGTTGAAGAACGGGAATCTCCAACTGGAACGCAGAATGGTGCCGGATTCCTATGAGGCGACATATCTGGATTACCTTGTCGGCAAATACTGCAACGCGGTCTCGGCTTATGCGACCTATGATCCCGGCCTTACACAGGAAAAAATCGCAGAATCGGTGGAAGCGGATCTCGCCAAAACCGCGGCAGTCACCCTGGAGAAAGCCGACACCAACACCAATTCATCCAGCACCAGCGTGTATTTCTTTAATTATTTTGCCTATTCGCTCTTTGCCATCATCATGCTGGGGGTTTCTTCTTTCATGATCACCTTCCAGGACACCGATCTGCGAAGGCGCAACACTTCCTCCCCGATGTCTCTTCGCAGCATGAATTTCCAGCTTGTCCTGGGCAATACGGCTTTTGCACTGATGGCCTGGGCGCTGTTGTTCGGGCTGGCTTTTGCGATGTACGGACAATCCCTGCTTAATGTCAGCGCTCTGTATTATGTGGTCAATACTCTGGTGTATACACTTGTTTGCGTCAGCATCAGCTTTCTGGTCGGGAATCTCACTCATAGCAGGGGCGCGCAGGCGGCGATCGTCAATGTCCTGTCCCTGGGCCTGAGCTTTATCAGCGGCGTTTTTGTCCCTCAATTCATGCTCGGCGAGACCGTTCTGAGCATCGCCCGATTCACCCCGACCTATTGGTATGTCAAGGCGAATCTGCTGATCGACCAGGCGGATCAGAATTCCGGCTTCACGCTGGGGTTCATGTCCAAAGAGATCGGGATGCAGCTGGCTTTCACCTTGGTTCTGTTCACGCTGGCGGTCTTGATCATCCCCCGAAAGCGGACCAGCAATTCGTAATACATGGGGACGGTTCTTGTGTTGCATAAACAAAACAAAATGCAACACAAGAACCGTCCCCATGTTCCATTTATAGCCGGATGTGTTATAATACTGAAAACACACACTCTATCCGCATGCGGAAAAAGTGGATTCATTTGTTATCAGGAGGATTGAAAGGCCATGCAGAACGTTTTTGACATTTTAAAGGAAAGAGGGTACATCGCTCAAACGACGGATGAAGCCGAGACACGGGAGCTTTTATCCAAACCCGGAGTTTCCTTCTATATAGGATTCGATCCCACGGCGGACAGCCTGCATGTCGGGCATTTCGTGGCGCTGATGGTGATGTCCCACATGCAAAAGGCAGGACATAAGCCGATTGCGCTGCTCGGAGGCGGAACCGCGATGATCGGGGATCCTTCGGGGAAGACGGACATGCGCAAGATGATGACGCCGGAGATCATTGCGTACAATGCAGGCTGTTTCCAGTCCCAGATGTCCACCCTGGTTGATTTTTCAGATGGCAAGGCGCTTATGGTCAACAATGGAGACTGGCTTTTGAAATTGAATTATGTTGATTTTTTACGTGAAGTCGGCGCTCATTTTTCGGTGAACCAGATGCTGACAGCGGACTGTTACAAACAGCGGATGGAGAAGGGTCTGTCTTTCCTTGAATTCAACTACATGCTCATGCAAAGCTATGATTTTCTATATCTCTACAGGAACATGAACTGCAGGCTTGAGCTTGGCGGCGACGATCAATGGTCGAATATCCTCGGGGGAACCGACCTGGTCCGGAAGAAGGAAGCAGCGAATGTGTATGGCATGACGTTCAAGCTCCTGACCACCAGCGAAGGCAGGAAGATGGGCAAAACCGAGAAGGGCGCGGTCTGGCTTGACCCGAAGAAGACCGCTCCGTTTGAATTCTACCAGTATTGGAGAAACACTGCCGATCCGGATGTTGTCAACTGCATGAAATTGCTCACCTTCATTCCGATGGACGAAATCAATGCGTTCGCAAAATTAAAAGATGAAAAGATCAACGAGGCGAAGAAACGCCTGGCGTTCGAAATTACGCGGATCGTCCATGGAGAGGCCGAGGCGAACCGCTGCAAGGCCCAGGCCGAAGCCTTGTTCGAGCAGGGCGGCAGAAGCGATACGATGCCGACGACGATTCTGACAGACGAAGAGAAAGAGAGCGGAATCGGACTGCTGGATCTCATGCTCAAGGCCGGACTGATTCCTTCCAAAGGCGAAGGCCGCAGGCTGATCCAGCAAGGCGGGGTTTTTCTGAACGATGCCGTGGTCGCCGATCCGACCCGCCGACTCACAAAGGAGGACCTTGTCGATGGCGAGGCGATTCTGCGCAAAGGCAAGAAGGTCTATCACCGAATCAAATAGAAGGACTCCGTTTTGCTGAATTGCGATTGATATTCTTGTGAATCAGTAAAAAACGAATTGAAAAACGATTATTTATCAAATCATATAAAAAACCCGCTCGTTTCTTTTCGGAAATGAACGGGTTTCTTCATGGGATAAATGAGCTGGAAGAAGGATTTGTATTCGAAAATCATTTCATCGGAATGTGGACAGTGTTTCAATATTACTCGAATTTTTTCATTTCCGTCACGTTCAAATCACCGCGTTCGTTCAGATCGACGAGAATCTTTTCGTACATTTGCTTGTCGATTTTGTACTTGAATAAGTAAACGAAATAACCGATAACAATGAAAATGATCGGCAGGACCAGCATGACGAGTTTCATCAGGAGCAACCCTTCCGGTGTGACGTCATCCGGCGTCGATGCGGCGTTGATTCCGGAAAGGATGACCGTCGCACTTACGATGCTGCTGCTGATCGCAGCGCCCATTTTGTTGATGAACGGCTGCAGCGACAGCGTGATGGAATTGTTGCGCTTCCCGAATTTCCACTGGCCATATTCGATCGTATCAGTCAGGAACATCAGCATGAGAAGCTGGATGAACGCCTGTCCGACGAATAGAAGAATACCGGAAGCTCCGATAAACAGCATGTCCATCGGGGAAAAAAAGAAAATAACATATCCAATGACAACCAGAATCGTCGCACCGGTGTAAAGCTGCTTCCGGGTGAAAAATTTGCTGAAGAAAGGAAAGACCAGAAGGGCTGCGATCTGGGATATGCCAAGAATGATGGCGAACAGGCCATACATGGATTCATTCTTGAATGCATATTTAAAGAAATACAATCCGAAACTGGTGGTTGTCGTATAACCGATCATGAACAATACCATGGCGATGGCGGTATAAAGGAGCTGGTCGTTTTTAAATATGACAGAGAACATATCTTTCAGGGAAGTATGTTCCTCCTCCTTGAACACCCCCTTCGCCTCCTTCACTCCGAACAGGGTGATGCATTGTCCTGCGATCAAAATTACCGCGATAATCACAACAAAGACAAAATACGCGGTCTTCATGCTCCCGAATGCCGTGCCCAGCGCTTTTCTGATCGGCACGATTCCCCCTACCACGGTGAACAGTCCGATGTTTGCGCAGATTCTGGCAAGAGTGCCGCTTTTCTCCCGCTCTTTCTGGTCGGTGGTCAGAGAGGGCATCATGGACCTATAGGCGATGTCGTTGGCAGTAAACGTAATATCCCACATGACATAAAATACAGCAA
>CAZJXH010000286.1:0-4357 GCA_964549475.1 uncultured Oscillospiraceae bacterium | reverse complement strand
GGCTTTGCGCGTCCGTCTACACGCAGGTCAGCGACGTGGAAGATGAGACAAACGGTTTTCTGACCTATGACCGGCGGGTCCTCAAGGTCGACAAAGAAGAAATGAACCGGATTGCCGAAAAACTGAAAAGAGAAATATAGGGACGGTTCTTAAATTTCATTTTACCATCTGGAACATATTCTGACTTATTGTCTTTTTATGTCTGAAAACCTCTGAAAATCTTGGTTTTACTTGCTTGTTTCATTTTTATTTTGTTGATACAATGAGCTAAAAATGATTGCGAGTTTTTATTATGCCAAGAACAGCAAGAGAAAAAAGTAAAAGCGGAATTTATCATATTATGCTCAGAGGGACCAATCGACAGGAGATATTCCATGACGATGACGATTATGCCAGATTTCTCGAGACATTTTACCGATTTAAGAAAAAAAGCGAAATGATGGTGTATGGCTGGTGTCTGATGGGGAATCATGTGCACCTTCTGCTGCAGGAGTGCGGAGAGGAACTGGCCACAACGATGAAACGAATCGGGGTCAGTTATGCATGGTATTATAATTTTAAATATAAAGCGTCCGGGCATTTGTTTCAAGACCGGTTCAGAAGCGAAAAAATCGAAAATGACAAATGCCTGACCGCTGCTTTACGATACATTCACCAGAATCCGGTGAAAGCAGGGTTGCGGCAACATCCGGATGAATGGGAATGGAGCAGTTGTCCAGCGTATTACGGGGGGGAATGCTACCCGCTATCATTATTGGATAGTGAATTGGTTTTCAATATTTTTTCAGAAAACAGAGAGAATGGATTCAACCTGTTTAAAGAATTCAACGAGGCCGGGAATAGTGATATTTTTCTTGAAGAAAAAAAGAAAACTCGATTTACCGAGGAAGAAACAAGATTGATGATAAACGAAGCGATAAAAGGATTTGGGATCCCTGAAATCAAAGCCTTGCCAAAAACAAAGCGGAATGAAATGATCGCCAGAGTAAAGAAAATTGACGGGATTTCGCAAATACAGTTATCACGGATTTTTGGAATATCACCGAGTTTAATCAACCGAGCGAAATAAAAAGGAAATCAGGCGAGCGAAATAAAAAAGAAATCAGCCGAGCGAAATATAAAAGGGAACGAATGGAATATACTAAAATATAATAAAACGCAAAAAATACCTCTGTGTTTCCAACTAAAATGAAATATAAGAACCGTCCCTATATTTCATTTTACAGTTTTTATGAAAAGGTACGATATTATATATAGAACCTTTGAATAATACATAAGTGGAGGATTTTTTGTGAATAATCGTAATGATTCAGAGAACAGCATACCTTCTCTTTCTGAAGAACCGGTACCTTCTCCAATTGACGCGGTGATTCACTTATTGATATCCGACAACAAGCTGGAAACCTATCTAAATATAGAACCTCCCATGAACGGAGGGGCTTCTCCTACAATTAAAAATCTTGAGAATGAAATTGCCCGCTGCAAAATCGTTTTCGGAATCGATACGAATAAGCTGAAAGAAATTTCGGAAACCCCCCAGTACAATCATAATATTGTGGTTGCCAAAGGGGTCAAAGCCATCAATGGAATCGACGGAACTTATGCATTTCAGTTTAACCCGAAAAAGGAATTGAAACCAAAAGAAAAATCGGATGGCAAGGTCGATTATTACGACCTCGGTATTGTTGAAAATGTGGCAAAAGGACAGATTTTATGCAAAATAACCCTTCCAACGAATGGCACGGACGGCATGTCTGTAACGGGCGTGAAACTACTGGCTGTAAGAGGAAAAGCGGTTCCGTCTTTTTTAGGGAAAAATACCGAACTGAATAAGGAAGGCACTGCGATCTGTGCAGCGAAAAAAGGCCATGTAGAATATAGCAATGGAAAAATCAATGTAAGCGAAATATTTATAGTTGAAGAAAATGTTGATAACTCAACAGGCAACATCAAGTTCAATGGTAATATTTTAGTCAAAGGAATGGTTCTCCCGGGATTTACTATTGAGTCGGATGGCAATATGGAAATACGGGGAAGAGTGGAAACGGCAAAGCTCAAAGCTGGAGGCAATATTATTCTTCACAGCGGAATAATCGGCAGCGAATTGATTTGTGCAGGGGACTTAACCAGCAGGTTCATTGAGAATTGCAACTTGACGATCAAGGGTTCTGCAAAGTCTGAATACATCATGAACAGCAATTTACGGTGTGGAAAGAGCTTTAAAGTATTTGGCATGTATGCCAGAATATCAGGCGGAAGCTGTATTGTCGGAGAGGATCTGACCGCTCCCTGTATTGGCTCTGAAACCGGTACAAAGACAGACTTGGAGCTTGGTACGGATCCGTCCATTATTGAAAGGCAGCATGAAATCAAAAAACAGATTCCCGAACTGGAAAAACAAATCAATAGCTTGACACAGCTTATTTCATTGCTCCGACAGTATGAGGCAGCCAATCGTCTGACCGCTGAAAAAAAAGTAGTACTGGATAATGCTCTTTTTAATTATGAAACAACAATGGCTCTGCTTGAAAAGGAGAAGCAAGAGTCGGAGGAAATCGATGAATCCCTTAAAACGAAAGGATATGGTAAAATCATATGCTCCGGAACGATACATCCTGGAACAAGGATTAAAATCGGGTGTGCAAGAATGGTTGTTTCCGATCCAATAACATGCAGATCCCTTTATCATAAAGAAGGGGAGATTTGGCAGGGTTCTATTTACTGAACGATGTAGTATAATTACTATAAATAAAAAATATCTTTACAAGGTGGAATGATCTTGAAGTTTTTGATTTATGGAGCAGGTGTGATCGGCAGCATCTTTGCGGCAAAGCTTTCTCATACAGGGTATGATGTTACGGTTCTTGCACGAAAAGAAAGATATCGTGAACTAGCGGCACATGGGATTGTACTGCAAGGTGCCTATACGAATCAAAAAGAAATATACAAAGTGAACGTAATCGATTCACTAGAGTCGAATGATGTTTATGACTATATTCTTGTGGTGATGCAAAAAACACAGGTAGATGCTGTACTGCCGATATTGGCCCGAAACCACAGCCCGAATATAGTATTTGTTGTCAACACTCCTCTTGGATATGATGAATGGATTAAAAATATCGGACAGAAACGGCTAATGATCGGATTTCCCTCTGCCGGGGGCGAACGAAGGGGCGGCATTGTCAATTACTTTGTTGGAAAAGGCATTGCACGTATTTTTCAAACAACAACCTTTGGAGAGCCGGATGGCAACATTACTCCACGATTAAAGAATATCGTGAAGGCTTTCAGCCATGCCCGAATCCCGGCGGTGACGACAAAAAACATGGATGCATGGTAAAAAACACATGTCGCGATGGTTACGAGCATCGGAAATGCGCTATACATCCATCAATCAAACAATTATGCACTTTCAAAGTCAAGGAAAGACATTCGCCTGATGATTTGTGGAATCAAAGAGGGATTCCGTGTAATCGAAACATCAGGCTGCAAAATCACCCCTGGAAAGCTCTGCTATTTTAAACTCCCGACCGGTTTCCTTACAACAGTCTTTTCGATTGTCATGAATACCAAAGTTGCAGAAGTCGCTATGGCGAAACATACGATTGTAGCGAAAGGGGAACTGCGTGAACTTCAGATGGAGTTTGACACCCTGATTGCAAAATCCCATCTTGAGACACCGGCAATCGACGCGCTTCGAAAATTTGTTTTTCTCTAAAATTTTAATAGAGACAGAATGAAAGCTGCGAATAGGATTGAGCCTGATTCCTATCGACAAAATCAAGGTGTTTGGGAGGACGCAGAAGAATCCTGTTGTAAGGAACAATCCGTAAAAATACGTTCCAGGACCGGGAACATGAAATGCTCTTTGTTTAAAGAATAAAAATTCCAGACGGCATCCTGTCTTTTTATCAAAAGTTCATTGTCCATCAGTATTTTCAGATGATAGGAGAGCGCGGACTGAGATGTTTCAAAATACTCTGTCAGGCTGCACACACATTTTTCTTTATTCTGATAAAGGTAGAAAAGAATATTCAACCGCAGTTCATCGGACAATGCTTTGAAGCAATTCATATAAGCCGGGAATTGTGAATTCATTTTATCACCTCCATGTATCAAAAATTATTGATATAATGACATTATAGCGATAATAGGTCATATATGTCAATTTAAATCAGATCATGGCAGTCCACTGAAAGAATGAAAAAAGAGAGGTCCAGGGATTGCTCCCTGCAACCTCTCGGCATTTTTTCCAATTTATTTGGAATTTTGATTATTCATTCTGTTCTGCTCTGTTTGAATGAGCTTCATGATTTCTGCTTTACCTGGTACTCTGCCCATGACTTTTACCTTTTCA
>CAZJXH010000285.1:0-4369 GCA_964549475.1 uncultured Oscillospiraceae bacterium | reverse complement strand
CTGAAAATGCCGATAACAACTGCATTCTCAGCATTTCTACTGTCAAAGATGGGATATTATACTAAACAAAGGATCGATTCGTCAACCATAATCGTAAAATTAGCAGAAATATTTTCAACCGTATTTTCAACCGCAGGTCCGATATTTTCAAAATTCGGAAAATATTGCAAATATTTCACGAATTTTGAAAATTAAATATCTCATTCTTTTCTGTTTCATTTAGTGGATATGGACTGTAAATAGACCAAGTCATATACATCTCCTGTAATTTCAATCCCGCTTACAATGAAATCAGTCCGCTTGTTTCCATAAAATGCACTTGCCGAGCATTGATAGGGAGGCCGGATCCGTTTGTTGCTCCAGCTGATGGTTGACGGGAGAATCCCCATTGGATAAATGATCTGTGCATATCCTGTGGTCCCGCTGGTTTTCGTTACTTCCACGGAAGCCGGCTGAGCGCCCAGCGGATTAAAAACCACATGATCCGGAACCGTGCCGCAGTTAAAATCAATGCGCAAGGTAATTTTTTCAAGGCACAGGAAACGGGTGGCATGTTTTTCGAGCAAATAGCCCATGATTGTTTTTTTTCCGTCAAAAAGAGATATTGCGCCTTTCATCGTCATGACCCCTTTGATGTCAACCTTCGCTTTCTCAACCAGAGTAAAAGAATATGACAGTTCATTTGAGACCAGGTCGCCTGACGCTGAAACAACCCAGATGGTGGATTTGATGGTGATTTCCCGACTATAATCCTTTTCGCAGGTTCTGGACTCTCTTGTAAAACGAATGGACTGGGTGGCGTTCCATGGACCCGCCCCTTGCGATTCTGTTCCGATGTTGTTCAGCACAATACCGCCTCTGGCAATATCGCTGCTTCTGGCCAGCCCGATGAAGCTTTGTATTGAGGATCGAACCGTAAACGACAGATCGACATCATTCCGATCCGGTGGAATCGAAAAGACAGGACCGGGCGACGGTGCTGCTGGTCCTATCGTTCCTGTTATGGTGACTCCGCCGATGCCATCGCCGGTGAGCGTCCCATATCGCAGCTGTCTTCTGCTGTTATAGTGTTTGGTATGCAGTGCGAAACCCAGCGTCCAGGAAGGAACCGCTATGACAATGCATTTGGGTTCTGTCAATTTCAAGCTTGAAAAAGTCATTCCGCCATAATCCTTTCCACTATAGTACAGTCTGCTGGCTTTGATATGTTCTTTCTCCCTAGATGACAGCCTCATCCAGGAAACTGCCGCATCCTGTCCCAGTGCGATGTTTTTCCAGCCAAGAGGACTGGATGGTACATTCGAATCATCCCGATAATATGTATTTGTTACCGTGTATTCATCATATGAAAAGCCATGGATCGCATATTGCTTCCCAATACTGTCATAACAATTGTTTGGAACCATCTGCGGTGTTCCATAAGATAGAATCCTATAATCCCTATACACTTCGTAATTCGCAGTATACCCGTGATATCGGCTGTATGCGGGCCTTCCCGTCGCCTGGAGCCAGTCTGTATAAGTTTGCTGACTGGTAACCGGCACCGGCATGGCGGCATCCACTTCGCATCCAAACGCATTCACACACCAAAGGATCGCGGATGTACAGAGGATTATGATGAGCAATTTCATGGATACATGTATAAACAACTGTAAAGGATTCGTGAATTTTACATAGTTTGGAATTTTCGATAATGCTGTGCGTCTTCTATTCATTCAATCACCTGATTTCTATGGATAATATATTAAGGGTGGATATAGAATTCAACATAGGTTAAAAACGAATTATGAAAAACAACTTCGAGTTTGGATTGCTGCAATTTAAAGACCGGAGTCTGAAGTGGTTCTCCCGCCATTCTGCTTTGGAATGTCCTTCGGTATTCTTCCATAATGAACCCAAATACTTCCTCGGAATAATGAATCCCCAATATGGCAATCAGAGATTGTTTCAGTGCTTGAGAATGTCTTGTCTCCGCGAATATTCCCGAATCCGTAACTATTTTTCGATTTTCTTCCTCGAAAAGCAGTGAAATATTCAGAACAAAGGGCGATACGATCGCGGCAGATCCTTTTTCTTCCAATAGATAATAGAAATAGCCATTTAGATTTTCCGCGCAATTCTTATTTTTTGCAATAACATATGCTTTTGTCGCTGTATTTGGATCCAGTAGTTTTTCCATGTAAAAAAATCCACTTTCTGCAAGGGTCTTCTGCAGGACAGGAATCCGCCCGGTAAAATAATTCGTGGTTGATTCAATCATTTCATTGGTTCTTGCCGGTTCGATTTTTAACGGAAAATAAATATCATTTTCTTCGGCTCCCTCTTCCATCCTGGATATCCGCATGGAAACCGTCTCGTCAGAAGAATTCCATCCTGCATTCCCTGAAAGGATCGTACTGAAAGAATCTTTCGTCCCAATATCTGCTTTTGATTCCGAAAAAGCTCCCCCGTTACTTTCGCCTGAAATAGAGTTCGCAATCCTTTCATCCGATTCAGTATTATTTCTCCGTGTCTCGGTTTCATTTCCAGTCATGATGGAAATATAGATTCCGATTATGACAGAAACCGTAAGAAAAGACACTCCGATGATTCCCCTCATCACTCTTTTTTGCCCGGTTCTGTATGGATCATTTTGATCGAATTTCTGATTGCCATTCTGGCAATATCTCTGCGCATCATGCCAATCATATTTCTGATTTCTATTCTGGTTCTGGTCATGATTCTTGTTCTGTCCCGGTTGTTTTTTCACATTGATTCTCATAGGCTGCTCCATTCTTTGTTATTGGTTTATACAAAGAATAAACGATATTTTAGCTGGATATCATTCCTGAAATACCTACAAATAATTGGGTTTTACGACAAAACTCGACTTCCTAGCGGTTCAAATCAATTTCCGAGCAGTTCAATTCAATTTTCGAGCAGTTCAAATCAATTTGCGAGTAGTTTTTAGCAAAAAAAGAACCTCTATACAACATTCATTGTAAAAAGGCTCCGTTTTTCGCTTGATTGCATACCAGCCTGCTTCCTATTTATTTTTCACAAAAACAAAAGCGATCCAGTCGTCTTTTTCTATTTCCTTTATTTTTTCCAGTCCGGCAGCCAAACAGGCGGCTAATACCCGGTCTTTCTTTGTACTGATGATCCCGCTTGTGATAAATATGCCATCTTTTGTCATCCGTTCCGGAACATCCGGGACGATTGCGGCAATGACATCGGCGATGATATTGGCAAGAATAATCCGATAGGAATTTCCCTTGACGTCTTTAATTTCTGCTTTTTTACAATGAACCACATCCAGGACGTTATTGATTTTACAGTTTTCTGCTGCGACATTCACCGCGATCTGATCGATATCCAAAGCGTCCACCCTCGTTGCGCCGAGTTTTGCGGCAATAACAGATAAAATTCCGGAACCGCATCCCAAGTCAAGGACCCGCGTCTCACAGCCGTCGCCGAAATCCGGAGATCGCTTCTTCTCTTCGTCAATAAAAAACAGTTCTTCATCTAAAAGCTGCGCACACATTGCGGTTGTCGCATGGGTCCCTGTTCCGAACGCACTTCCTGGATCAAGTGAAATCAGGACTTCGCCCTCTTTCGGCTCATACGATTCCCATGAAGGCGAAATAACAGCACGTTCAGAAATCTTCAGCGTCTGATAGTATTTTTTCCAGCAATTTGCCCAGTCCTCATCGGCAACATACCGCCAGACCAGTTTCCCATCACCGATCGGCAGGTATTGTCCGACATCGGCGACTGCTTCATTGACAAGCGAAAGCAGTTCTTCAATCGTGCAAGGACGGGTGTTGATGGATTGATATAAAATATCGGTTGATTCAAAATTTTTATTTTCCTCGTTCTTTATTCCAAGCCGAATCCCATCCGCCAGTTCCGCAAAATAGGTTTTTATCGTCGTAAAGCCGCCGAGGCTTTCCACATAGCCATCATCCGCATAAGACAAACTGTCCGGCGCATTGATGATGGATGCGATTTCGTTCGGATCCTCGACGGTCACGCCGTCCGCACCCAGAATAATCAGCTTTTCACAAATAGCATCTGCGGCTTCACTTGTTGTCTTCATTTCCAATTCAATCCATCTCATCGCAGGATTCCTTCCTATTTTAACAGATCCTTGATTTTTTTAAAAAAGCTCCCGCGTTTCTGATAATTCTTATCGGTACTAAGCTGATCGAATTCTTTCAAAATGTCTTTCTGCCTTTGATCCAGATTGTTTGGAACCTCGACAATGATTTTAAAGATATGGTCCCCGCGTACGTTATTGCGATTCACATGGGGAATTCCCTTCCCTTTAACAGTCAGGATGTCACCCGGCTGCGTCCCGTCTTTCAGTTTGTAATGATAGGGTCCGTCA
>CAZJXH010000284.1:0-4379 GCA_964549475.1 uncultured Oscillospiraceae bacterium | reverse complement strand
AAGAGAATCAAGTAAAAAAGGGCTTTTCACCGAAAAACAAACGAAAGCGAGACCCTCTCGAGGATACGCCCGAGTGAATCCATGACGCCGGATGTCCGATCGGACAAGACTGAACAAGACTGAACAAGACCGGACAAGACCGAGCGAGGCCGGACAAGACTGGACAGCAAGCACTGACCCGTCTAAATGGATGGCTCCTCCGAAGACGGAATGATCTTCCTGCTCCATCGTGTGAAGACCCGGATTCGGTATGAAAAATAGATTGATTAGGAATAAGAGAGGGAAAAAAATGACTAAAATAAACAATTTAAGAAATATTGCAATTATCGCCCACGTTGACCATGGTAAAACAACCCTTGTGGATGCGATGCTGAAGGAAAGCGGGATATATAGAGAAAACGAGCACATCGAAGTGCGTGTCATGGATTCCAACGATCTTGAGAAAGAACGCGGCATAACGATTTTAGCGAAAAACACAGCCATCCGCTATAAGGATACGAAAATCAATATTGTCGATACCCCCGGCCATGCGGATTTCGGCGGTGAAGTCGAACGTGTATTGAAAATGGTGGATGGCGTGCTTCTTGTGGTGGATGCATACGACGGACCCATGCCGCAGACCCGTTTCGTTCTGCGCAAAGCGCTGGAATTGAAACTGGTTCCGATGGTGGTCATTAATAAGATCGACCGTCCGGATGCAAGACCGATGGAAGTACTGGACATGGTGCTGGAGCTTTTCATCGAACTTGGAGCGGATGACAACCAGCTGGACTTCCCGGTTGTATATGCTTCTGCACGGGAAGGCTATGCCTGCAGCGAACTGAAAGATTTGGAAACGAACAAAAGCCGTGATTTCAGACCGTTATTGAATGCGATTATTGAAACGATGCCCTGCCCAGAGGGAGATGTGGATCAACCCCTTCAAATGCTTGTCTCCAATATTGATTCCGACCCTTATATCGGACGGATCGCGGTTGGCCGGATTGTGCGCGGAACCATCAAACAGGCGATGCCTGTCACCATCTGCTGCTTTGACGACGGAACAACATCGAATGCCCGTGTTGTCAAGCTTATGACCTTTCAAGGCCTTCAACGCACCGAAACACAGGAGGCCAGTGTCGGAGAAATTGTCTGCGTGGCAGGAATACCGGAAATCAATATCGGCGATACCATCTGCAGCACGGACTGCCCGGAGGCCCTTGAGTTTGTCAATATCGACGAGCCGACCATTTCAATGACATTCAGTGTCAACAACAGCCCGTTTGCCGGAAAAGACGGCAAATATGTCACTTCGAGGCATCTGCGCGACCGTTTGTTCAAAGAGATGGAGACGAATGTGAGCATGCGTCTGGAAGAGACCGAATCCCCCGATGCTTTCGTTGTGAAAGGCCGCGGTGAATTGCATCTTTCTATTCTGATCGAAACGATGCGCCGTCAGGGATATGAATTCCAGGTCTCAAAACCAAGGGTTATCATCAAGGATGTTGATGGAGAAAAATATGAGCCGATCGAGCTCTTGCTGGTGGATGTGCCGGAGGATTTCGTCGGAATTGTCATGGAAAAACTTGGTTCCCGCAAGGCGGAATTTGTGAATATGCTTCCTCCTGACAAAGGATATACCAGAATGGAATTCAAGATTCCAACCAGAGGTCTGATTGGCTATCGTTCGGAATTCTTGTCCGATACGAAAGGAAATGGTATAATCAATAGCATCATCAGCGGATTCGAACCGTGGAGAGGCGAGATCGAGACACGGGCCCACGGCGTTCTGGTTGCATGGGAAGACGGAGATGCGGTTGGATATGGACTGTACAACGCCCAGGAACGCGGCAGCCTGTTCATTGGAGCAGGAACACCTGTCTATCAGGGGATGATTGTCGGAGCGAACCCCAGGGATGAAGACATCGTCGTAAATGTATGCAAGAAAAAACATGTCACGAACATGCGGGCTTCCGGAACAGACGAGGCGCTGAGACTGACTCCTCCTGTATTGATGAGTCTGGAACAATGTCTGGAATTCATTTCAGATGACGAGCTGGTGGAAGTGACACCGCACAATATCCGCCTGCGCAAGAGAATACTGGATAACGACAGCCGCGCAAAACTGCGGAATAAAAAAGCATAATACCGGGAGGATTATTAGAGAATGCTATCAAAAACGACAATGAAAATTTTTAAATGGCTGGTTTTCTTTATAGTTTTTGCCGCTACAATCGGATTGGGATTCACCCTTGGCTTCAAGTATGTCATCTCTCAAAATGCACGTTTCTCCAATTTTGAGACACAAGTTCAAAGCATCGGGATTGACACACCGGATGCGGTCATGATTATTATAAAGCAAGGATCGGATACATCGGAAATTGCAGATGATCTGGAAGGAAAAGGCATTATCAACAATAAGTTCGCTTTCAAATTCATGTCAAAAATCAATGGATTTGACGGCCGGTATAAAGCAGGGACGCATTTTGTCAAAGCGGATATGAGCTATGACGAGATCATGTATCTGCTTTCCAAAGAGCCTCAGACGGTCCGTGTCACATTTACAGAAGGCCTGTCTTACAAGGAAGTGAAAGAAAAACTGGTAAAAGCCGGGGTTCTTTTTGACGAAGCCACATTGGATAACATGGTAAACAATCCTGCTCTGTTTCTGGATTATGATTTCGTTACGCAGATTCCAAAAAGCGAAGGAAGAGAATGGCTGCTTCAAGGGTATTTATTCCCGGATACCTATGAATTTGACATGAATACCAACGAAGAATCAATTATCCATACCTTTTTGAACAATGCAAAAACACATCTGATCCCCGAACTTTACGCACGCGCGAAAGTTATGGGCTATACAATGGATGAGGTGATCACCCTGGCCTCCGTTGTCGAAAAGGAAAGCGGAAGACTCGATGAGATGGATCTGGTCGCCGGCGTGTTCATCAACCGGCTCAAGGCAAAGAATCACGGGACGGGGAACCGTCTTGAATCGGATGCGACAATCAATTACATCAAAGCGGAGCTCGACCCTGCCTTCAAACCTTCCCTTACTATTACGGCGGAAGACAAAGCAATTGCAAGTCCTTACAATACCTATGCCAACAAAGGCCTCCCGGTTGGACCGATCTGTTCTCCCGGTATGGATGCGATCCGAGCAGTCCTATGGCCGGCAAAACACGGATACTATTATTTCGTGTCCAAGAATGACGGTACCGGCGCGAGCGCCTATGCCGCAACGCAGAATGAACATTTCAACAATGTTAATAAGTATATGAATAAAACCACAACATCAAAGTAATCTGTGTAAATTCAAATTGGCAAACATCAATGAGTATATTTATTTGCCGGTAAGCTGATAAATGCAAATAATATGGGAGAGGACGGCCTTGCTCTTTGAATAAGGTGGAATTGCTTTCTCCGGCTGGAGATCTCGAGAAACTAAAGATGGCGGTTCTTTATGGTGCGGATGCGGTTTATATGTCCGGAAAACACTTCGGACTGAGGGCGTTTTCTTCTAATTTTGATCCGGATGAATTAAAATCCGGGATTGATTATGCCCATCAACATGGGGTGAAGGCTTATGTCACCATGAATATCATGGCCCATCCGGAGGATTTTGCAGGAATGGAAGAGTATATCCTCCTTCTTGCATCCTATGGCGCGGATGCAGTCATTGTTTCAGACCCGGGCGTATTTTCGCTGGTTCGTGAAACGGCGCCGCAAATGGAAATCCATATCAGCACACAGGCCAGCGTGACGAATGCGAAAGGCTGCCTTTTCTGGCATCGGGCCGGGGCGAAGCGGATCGTTCTCGCGCGCGAATTGACATTGGCGGAAATCATTAAAATACGTCAGGAAATTCCAGACAGCCTTGAACTTGAAGTGTTTGTCCACGGGGCGATGTGCGTATCCTATTCCGGAAGATGCCTGCTGTCCAGCCATTTTACCGGACGGGACGGCAATCGCGGAAAATGTGCACAGCCATGCCGATGGAAATACTATGTCACCGAAGAAAACCGTGAGGGACAGCCGCTTGAGATCGTGCAGGACGAACGGGGCACTTACCTGTTTAATTCCAGGGATATGTGCATGATCGAGCATATCCCCGAACTGATGCGCGCCGGGATCAACAGCTTCAAAATCGAAGGGCGGATCAAAGGCGCTTTTTATGCCGCAACAACGACCAAAGCCTATCGTGAGGCCATCGACCGGTATGAGCTTGATCCTGCGCAGTATACATTCGATCCCGAATGGCTTATGGATCTTGAGAAAACGGTACACCGCGAATTCTGCACCGGATTTTTCTTTGACAAACCAATGGACCAGGCGCAGATCTTCTCCGGGGACACCTATCTGCGGGAGGCAACGGTGGTCGGAATCGTCCAGTCCTATGA
>CAZJXH010000283.1:0-4394 GCA_964549475.1 uncultured Oscillospiraceae bacterium | reverse complement strand
TTTCTCTTGCAGACTGGGCCATTGTCGGGGGCTTCGCACTGGTGCCATTCCTTTTCGGCGAGGGCTACAAATTGATCTGCCGAATAACCAAAAGGAAAAAGAGACAGGCCTGACAGGTCTTATAGAACCTATATGAAGATCACAGAAAACAACAGTCCGGAAATAGTCCGGATCAAAAGACTACCGTTATCATCAAAAACGGTAGTCTTTTCTATTGGCACCTCCCAATTCAGGGCAATTGCTTATGATGAAATAAAATAAAATGCAACACAAGAACCGTCCCCATGTTCCATTTTATTTGCTATAATGTAAGAGCAGATGCATCTACTGTTTTGAAAGAATTATACGTAAAGCAGCAAGCTCACCACTCCTATGAATCGTATTGATATTGAGAACCATCGGACCCAACGAATCGGTAAAGGGGGAAGAGGGATGTGAAGGAACACTTTTACAGGCAGATTATCGAAGAATCTCCAATTGGGTACGCCTATCATCGAATCTTGTACAACAATGACATGATTCCTTATGATTATGAGTTTATCGAGGTCAATTCCGCTTTTGAAGCGCTTACAGGGCTGGAAGCATCCCGCATCATCGGCGAAAAAGTCACTCATGTTTTGCCGGACATCAAGAATAATACATTTGACTGGATCAAATGGTATGGGGATATTGCAATAAACGGGACGGAAGAACATTTTGAACAGTTTTCCGAATCATTGAACAAATGGTTCAGAGTCTATGCCTACTCCCCGGAAAAGTTTTATTTTATCACACAATTTGTTGATATCTCCCATGAAAAAGAACAGATCGCCATGCTGGAAAATCTTCAAGAAATGGTCCATCAAACAGAAATCAAGAGCAAAGCGGCCACCGACCATGCTTATGAGGAACTCCTTGAAAGTAAGAATTTCCTGGAAACCTTATTGGAATTCATTCCAGCACCCGTGTTCTATAAAGACGCCAACGGGCGGTATCTGGGATTCAACCAGGCATTCGAGGATTTTTTCGGCAAGACAAAAGACGAGCTGATCGGCAAGAACGTTTTCGACATCAACCCGGAAGAACTGGCCAGAATCTATCACGCCAAAGATGCCGAACTGTTTGAACATCCGGGAACTCAGAAATACGAGACCCAGGTCCAGGACGCACAAGGCACTTTACATGATGTTCTCTTCAACAAAGCCACTATGACCGACCCACATGGGAAAGTCACGGGATTGATCGGCATGGTGATGGATATCACAGAGCGGAAACAGGCGGAAAACGCATTAAAAACAAGCGAGGAAGAATACCGGTATCTTTTCGAGAATACGGTGGAAGCCATCGCAGTCGTCCAAAACAACGAAATTAAAATGTGCAACCCGATGGCGCAGCAGATTTCCGGTTATTCCGAAGCGGAACTGAAGGCAACTCCGTTTATCAATCTGGTTTATAAAGAAGATGTGGAAGCGGTGAAAAACATCCATTATAGCAGAATGAACAATGAATGGGGGAACTCAAAGCAGGTATTCCGGCTGGTTCGCAAGAGCGGAGAAATCAGATGGGTCGAGTCGACCGGGATTAAAATCACTTGGAAAGAACAAGAATCGATATTAAGCTTTCTGATGGACATCACAGACCGCAGAAAGGCGGAGGAAGCGCTGCAGTCGAACAAAAGACAGCTGTCGGACATCATTGATTTTCTGCCGGATGCCACATTGGCGGTCGATAAAGACCGGCATATCGTTATTTGGAATAAGGCGATCGAGAAAATGACAGGGATTCCTGCTGCGGAGATGATCGGAAAGAGCGACTATGCCTATACGGTGCCTTTTTATGGCGAGGCGCGGCCGCAGCTGATGGATTTGTTTTTTTTGGACGATGACAGGATTATGACACGATATCCCAATATCGCCCGGGAAGGGGAGGTCATCATCGCAGAAGTGTTCTGCCCCGCTCTCTACAACAACAAAGGCGCATGGGTCAGTGCCAAGGCGTCTCCTTTGCATGACCATGACGGCAGCATCATCGGCGCGATCGAATGCATCCGCGACATTACAGACCGCAAGAAAGTAGAGAAGGCGCTGCAGGAGAGCGAAGGAAAATACCGCAGCCTGATTGTAAGCAGTCATGACATCATATACACACTCACGCCGGAAGGTGTTTTCAACTTCGTCTCACCTGCCTGGACATCGCTGCTCGGGCAACCGGTAGAGCAAGTCGTCGGACAGCCGTTCCAGCATTTTGTCCATCCGGATGATGTTACGCGATGCGAAATTTTCATGCAAAAGGTGATTATGACCCAGCAGCGGCAGGAGGGAGTCGAGTACCGCGTCCGCCATATGGATGGATCCTGGCGCTGGCACACGACAAGTGCATCTCCGCAGAAGGATGAAACAGGGAGCCTCGTCGGGTACGAAGGAATCGCCAGAGACATCACCGAACGCAAACGATTGGAGACAGCGCTTCTCGAGGAGAAGAACCTGCTGGAAACGACGCTGATCTCGGTGGGAGATGGGGTGATTTCCACCGATAATAAAGGAAAAATTGTGTTTTTAAACCGGGTCGCCGAATTTCTGACTGGATGGACACAAGAATCAGCAAAAGACAAACCAGTGGAAGAAGTTTTCTGTATTGTGAATGAATTCACACAAGAACGAAGAGAGAGCATTGTTAAAAAAGTCCTTGAAAGCGGCAATATCCATGAAATCGCCAACCACACCGCACTGATTTCAAAAGACGGTATAAAAAGACCGATTGAAGACTCCGCTGCTCCGATCGTACAGGAGAATGGTGAAATTGTCGGGGTGGTACTGGTGTTTCGGGATTTTTCCGAAAAAAAGCAGAAAATAGATAAAATCGAATATCTGAGCTATCACGACCAATTGACAGGGCTTTATAACCGTCGATTTTTTGAAGAGGAGCTCAAGCGGCTTGATACCGAGAAAAATCTTCCAATCAGTATTATCATGGGAGATGTGAACGGATTGAAATTTGTCAATGATTCTTTCGGGCATTCCATGGGGGATAAGCTTCTGAAGAAAGTGGCAAAAACAATCAAGAGGGGGTGCCGTGCCAATGACATCGCCGCCAGGCTTGGAGGAGATGAATTTGTCATCATCCTGCCTAAAACAGATGCTTCGAAGGCAGAGCACGTTGTCAATCACATCAAGAACCTTACAGACAAAGAAAAGGTGGAATCGATTGACATTTCGATTTCCTTTGGGTATGATACTAAAAATAATAAGACCGAAAAAATGCAGGAAATCATGAAGAATGCCGAAGACTATATGTATAGGCACAAGCTTGCTGAAAGCTCGAGAATGAGGCGTACAACCGTTGACTTGATTATCAAGCAGTTATACGAGAGGAACAGCCGGGAGCACCTGCATTCGATAGGGGTCAGCGAATTATGCGAAAAGATCGCTGCGGAAATGGGGTTCAACCAGTACGACATTTCCCAGATCCGGCTGGCCGGATTGATGCATGATATCGGGAAAATAGAAATCGACGAAGAGATTCTGCAAAAACCCCGGAAATTGAGCAATGCGGAATGGGAGGAAGTGAAAAGACATTCCGAAACAGGATACCGGATCCTGAGCATGGTGAACGAGCTTTCTGAAATTGCTGATTTTGTTCTGGAGCATCATGAGAAATGGGATGGGACAGGGTATCCGAGGCACTTGAAAGGCGAGATGATTTCCTTGCAGGCAAGAATTATTGCCGTTGCGGATGCTTTTGATGCAATGACCAACAATAAAGTATACGGCGTGGTTATGAACGCGGAATGCGCCGCAGGCGAGATCCGGAAATGCTCCGGCACTCAGTTCGACCCGGCGGTCGCGAAGATTTTCATTACAAAGATCCTGGGCATAGAATGGGAATAACGAGAGAATAGGAACAATGAGAATAATGAGATAACGGGAATAGGAAATATTTTAGAATAAAGGAGAGACACATGAAAGTATTGGGAAAGAACTATGATGAGAAAACACTGATGAGGTATTCCAATGTATCAGAAAGCATCAATTCGGCGAAACGGATCATGCTGCTCGACGGGAAAGCCAAAGGGACGGAAGCGATTGAAGTGATCTGCTCAAGCGGATTGGAATTGCTGATCCTTGTGGACCGCGGCCTTGACATTGCAACGGCAAGATACAAGGGGGTGAATGTCGGATTCATGTCCAAAAACGGGATTACCGGGAGAATAGATGCGAATCCGAATGAAATAGAATTCGTGCATTATTTCGCCGGAGGCCTTCTTACCACTTGCGGATTGCGCAATACCGGAGTAGGCTGCCGGGACGAAAACGGGGAGTACCATCCAACCCATGGCCGTATCAACACAATCGCCGCCCAGGAGGTCGCCATCGTCTGGAAAGACAAGGAGACCCTTGAAATTTCCGGAATTCTCC
>CAZJXH010000282.1:0-4400 GCA_964549475.1 uncultured Oscillospiraceae bacterium | reverse complement strand
TTTACATCGTTCAGCAAATAGCTCGCAAGCTTTCTTTTACTATTGAACTCCGTTTTCCTGCAGTCAAACCATCGAACTGTCTGTTGAAGGGCGAAAAAAACGCGCTTGTTGTTTATGCTGCATTCATTCAGGTCCTCAAACAGGGTTTTTACAACATGCTGCGGATCCGGGAATAAATGGGCCGCAGTGGTGTTCAAACAAAGGATCTTGCCTTCTTTATCCACTAAAAAGGCCGGTTCGCCGATGGTGGAAAAAGTGCTCTCCCATCGTTGGATCTGCATATCGAACACATCGTTTTTGATATCATTCACAATAAACAGGACGGTCATGACCATGATGGTTGGCGGAACGGGATCGAAATAGGTATCAAGACCCGTTAAAATAATCAGAACAGTAAGCCAGGGAATCTGGAAGGTCGCAAATAAAAAAAGATGATTATTTTTTTTCCGTGGAATCCCTTCAGCTCGATAAGCCTGCCACAGCATTTTGCCTGAAACAATCAAAAACAAGGCGTCGTAAGTCATCATGGAATAAAAAACAGGGGCTCTCACTACGCTGACTACACCAATCCCTTCTATAATCTGCAGGCCGACACTGGAATAAATCAAATGATGATACGGATTCGTTATAAAAAGCAGCCATAGCAGGATGGATGCGAGCAATAAAATCCACTTCAGCCATTGCGGGATTTTGGTTTTTGTCAATTTTGCAATAAATAAAATCCCAAAGGAGGGGATGAAAACCGCGCCTAAAAACTCGTAATTCCGAATGAACAGAAGCGCGTCAAGCGTTATGCAGTTAAGCTCTAAAAAATAACCAAAAGAATAGATGGAAACAGCAAACATAAGAAGAGAGAAATAGTTGACTCTGAAATTATTGGTGTGTCGAAACAACCGCATCCCGGCAATGACATAAATTAACGCGATGAGGGGAATGGCGTTAATAACAAATTTTAGGATCACACTTTGTATATTCATCTTGATCTCTCACTTCAAATCAATAGGTGTCCAGCTTCATGGGATCATTTTGCCGGTCTCGGTTTTGGCTGTTTCAATCAATTTATCGACTCATGATAACATCATATCAATATTACGACTATTAGTAAACATTTATTCCTATTTCTGTCTTTCCGTGTTACAATTTTATCAGAATCGGATCCATCCGAAAGCCAGGATATGAAATGAGCATATCAGACAAAGAAGGGACTGAGATTGTACCAGTGAACCTAAAAAGGAAGATTATCGACAATCATTTCCACTCGCTTACCAATACCAATTTCAGGTACTTCTGGCTTGGACAATGCGTTTCCCTGATCGGGACATGGATGCAGACCATTGGACAGTCCTGGCTTGTATACACCTTGACGGACTCCCCGCTTTTATTAGGAATATTCGCTGCCATGCAGTTCCTGCCGATCACAACCCTGTCTCTTTTTGCCGGAGTGATTGTTGATCGATATCCAAAAAAGAGAATCCTTCTTGTGACACAAGGGATATCCATGATCCTGGCCCTGCTTCTTGCCGTCTTTGTCTTCACCCATACGATCCGATACGAATACCTCATGGTTCTTGCTGTTCTGCTGGGGATCACCAATTCCATCGACATCCCTGCAAGACAGGCTTTCCTGATTGAAATCGCAGGACGGGAGGACCTGATGAATGCCATCGCATTGAACTCCGTGACATTCAACCTGGCCAAGATCCTCGGACCTTCTCTTGGCGCGGTGCTGATGGCGACGCTCGGCGCCGGTTGGTGTTTCCTGCTCAACGGAATAAGCTTTGTCGCGGTATTATACGGACTGGCAAAAATCAAAGCAAGACCCTTTGTCAGGGACAGGATTTCCAATACAATGATCCGGGAGATCAAGGATGGACTGCAGTATATATACCGGGACCGGGTCCTGCTCCAATGCGTGCTCACCGCGTTGGTCATGGGGATATTCGCTTATAACTACAGCGTGCTTCTTCCGGTTTTTGTCAAAAACATCCTCCATCAGGAAGCGACAATCTACGGTGTCCTGATGGCTGCTCTCGGCGCAGGGTCTATCGTCGGCGCGCTGACGATATCCGGTAAAAACAGACCCGGACCCAGAATGAATATCATGATCATCAGTTCGGCGGTTGTCGGTGTGTTATATATTCTGCATGGATTCACCTCGCAGTACATCGCCATCATGTTTCTGCTGGCCGGAATCGGCGCATTCAGCATCTATTTCTCAACGACGGTCAATACCATCCTGCAGGTCAATTCCAGAAATGAGTACCGGGGAAGAGTCATGAGCGTCTATTCTCTCGTTTTTTCCGGCGCTACTCCCATAGGGAGCATATTCACAGGGATCGCCATCAGCAGGTCAGGGGTTGCAGAAACCTTCCGGCTCAGCGGATGGATGATTGTCTGTCTGATCCTTCTTGTTTCTGTCGTGTTTTTGAAAACGAAAAAAGCGGCTGTTCATCCGAATAAGCCGATAATGTAAATTACATATCTTTTTATACAAGGACTTTCGGGCCTTTCCTGCGCTATAATTCCATTATAGACAGGATGGATTGTGTATTCATGCTATACCCAATAGTGTAAACGAGAGATAACGGAGTAAAACAATGACAAATCGCACTTATCACGTCGCGCTGATCGGCTGTGGACATATGGGAGA
This sequence comes from uncultured Oscillospiraceae bacterium, assembly GCA_964549475.1. Classification (GTDB taxonomy): domain Bacteria; phylum Bacillota; class Clostridia; order Saccharofermentanales; family UBA5734; genus JBBQKF01. Next base: position 1,750 of record CAZJXH010000282.1, on the reverse strand, counting down.
GGCCCATATCGAGGACATCTACTACAAAGAGGATGTTGAAATGGATTATGTATGTGATCTGGACCTTGAGCGAGCCAGGATGTTTTCAAAAAAATATGGCGCGAAAAAGATCACCGATAATTTTCTTGAATGCGTCCATGATAAAAAAGTGGATATCATCATCATCGCAACCTATCCATCGACGCATTTGCCGATGCTGAAGGAATGCATCAGAAACAACAAACATGTTATTTGTGAAAAACCAATTGCAGCATCGATCGAAGACGGCAAAGAATTTGTCGCTCTTGTCAAGGCGAATCCACAGTGCAAAGTGCTGATCGGCCATATCTTGCGGCACAACAAAACCTATCAGAAAGTGGCTGAAATGATCCAGGAAGGCGCGATCGGATTCCCGATCATCTTCCGGATGGTCCAAAACCATCATACCATGGACTGGCCGAAATATCTGACATTGATCAAAGAGACTTCTCCGATCATTGACTGCGGCGTTCATTACATGGATGTCATGGAATGGTTCACCGGCTCGAAGATCACTTATATCGATGCGATCGGGATGCGCACAGAAAGCGATGTCCCTGCGGATAAGTACAATTATGGCATCATGACCGTGAAACTTGCGGATGGATCGGTCGGCTATTATGAAACCGGATGGAGCAATACCATTGCTGCGGACAACCTGAAAGAATTCATCGGACCAAAAGGCCGGATCAGGCTGGTTTACCGCAAAGACCGTCCGACACACCAGGAAGAGGGAGACCTGATCGATTATTACAAATATCCTGAAAAACAATATGAGACCATCAACATCCAGAGCAAACGGAAAGCGACCGGCGCCCAGTTTGATTATCTGGTGGATATGATCGAGCATGGAATCGAAAGCACGCCGACGATGGATGAAGTATTTGAAAGCATGCAGATCACATTCGAAGCAGATCGAAAAATAAAAGAGAAACTTAATTAGGGGGGAATATTTATGAGAGTTCTGGCGATTGGCTGCCATCCGGACGACATCGAGGTGTCTTGTGCGGGAACCTTGGCGAAATACAAGAAAGAAGGGCATGAGGTCATCATTTGCCATGTTGCAAACGGGAATATGGGACATGCGGTGATCCTGCCGGATGAGCTAAGGGAGATCAGACAGCAGGAAGCGATCAATTCCGGCAGGATCATCGGTGCGGAAGTCCTGACATGTGATATCGGGGATGTCGATGTATACAGCGGAATAAAGGAACAGCGGGACAAGGTGGTCGACATCATCCGCTATGCACAGCCCGACATCATCATTACCCATAGTCCGAATGACTATATGCCGGACCATGTCGAAGTGAGCAAACTGGTTTTTGATGCTTCGTTCGCCGCAAGCGTCCCTCATTATGAGACAGAACAAAAAGGAACGGCGAATCTGACCCCTCTTTATTATGTGGATCATCTGGCGGGAGTCAATTTTATTCCGACAGAGTATGTGGACATCACCGATACCATGGACACTAAAATACAAATGCTTGAAATGCATGTCAGCCAGATGAAATGGATGAGGGACCATGACAACATTGATTTTGCAGAGTTTGTTACCGCCTGTGCAAGATTCCGCGGAATCCAGAGCGGCGTGAAATACGCCGAGGGATTCACCCAATGCCTGGCCTGGCCGAAACTGACAACGAGAAGACTGCTGCCCTGATTAAATCGTATCGTATCGTGCAATATGGGGACGGTTCTTGTGTTGCATAAACGAAACAAAATGCAACACAAG
>CAZJXH010000281.1:0-4426 GCA_964549475.1 uncultured Oscillospiraceae bacterium | reverse complement strand
GCTGCTGATTACCCCGATGCTCACTGTATGCGGATAACAATTGTGCAAAATACTTGATTGTCCTGACAGAGAGGGATGAAAACGGCGATTCTGAAAAATTATCGATGCACAGCAGCCCGATTCGAGCCCCACCGCCATTAACGGTGGCATAGAGTGTTGTGGGACGCTTAGAGGGCAGCTGCACAATCGTCTCCTGTTTAAAACGCTTATTTCCCTTCGTTTCTTCGCAGCTCTGCCGTACTTCTATTTCACCGGTAAAACCTCTTCCGAGTCCTGGAGCCAATTCTGTTACCTCAAGAGGTATCTCAGCGAGTTGAGATTTTTCATAACCCCTTGAACAGATGTGGATGTAATGCCCATTTACCAATTCATAGTAGGATCCCTTTTGAGCTTCAGGCATCAACTGAAACATATCATCAAAAAGCTTATTGATAAATTCAACCTTACCCAGCGTATGGATATGATCAAAAGAGCCGATAATCAACTCGTATTTTTTGCAGATGCCATCGCTGCCAATTTCTAATGGCAGTCCGCAAAACGATTCATTACATACTGCACTCATACACAAGCACCCACTTTCCACGATGTCTTAAGAAGTTCTGTTCTGTCAAAAGCGGAATTCTATGCTGATATCTGCGGGTTAACCCCGTAAAATTTGTATACTTTTCTTTCATGTTATCATTCCAGCCCAGCAAATCAACCAACAGTGTACATAACCCCGGTAAAGGTGTCTGTATTCTTTCGCGCACACTTAAGGGCGTTTCGATCCAGTTATGTTGACTTAAGCCCGCCCCCCTCATATATTTGAGGTGGTGATGCATATGAGAGGTTCCATTGATACAGTGGTCTTTAAATACATAGTAAAAGACCTGTGCCTGTCCGAGGATGACCAGATGAAGCTGCGTTATTCTCTGAGCGTCCTGATTGGAGATTCTTCAAAATTGGTTCTTATTTATCTCTTCTTCCTTGCATTCAATTACCAGATTGACTACCTGATGTCCCTTCTGGTTCTTTCCATCATCCGACTTTTTACCGGCGGGCTTCACTTTAAAACCTATGCCGGGTGCCTTCTTTTTTCCTTGGGGTTCTTCTCCGCCAGCATCAGTCTAACTCACGTCGTTATTCTACCTGATATTGGCCTGATGAGTGTCGGCCTTCTGAGCTTGCTGGCCATTGCAGTTTTCTCCCCGGTTACTTCAAAAAACAGACCCAACTATAGCCGGGAAAAACGGCTGCAGTTCAGATTAATAGGGTGTGCCGCTGTAATTTTTCATCTGATCGGCTTTATGGCAATAAAAAATAACCCATATTTTACGATTGCAATCTGGGTTATCTTTTTACAGGCTATTCAATTGATGATCGCAAAGGGGGTGGAACATCGTGAAAAAGAAATTTCAGTTTAATCTGCTCAGCACATTTGCAAGCTTCTTGATTCTGTTGGCGCCTGCCATGGTGCAGCAGTCCGGATGCATGCTTTTGTGGGGAGAGCCAGAATGCCCCGAATGCCTGAAAAAGTAAGCGTCTAGGGAAGGGATATCTTGAACACAATGAAATTATCACCGAAATCCTTGTTCAGTACCTCTATATCCCCCTGACAATTTGAAACCAGTTGCTTTAGTTTGTAGAGACCCAATCCTCTTTTTACGGCATTTTTGCTCGAAAAGCCTTTAGTAAAAAATTCATTGATATGGGTCGTTGTAATGTAAGGGTGTTTATTGGAAACTTCAATGACACTCTTATTTTTTTCTTTGTAGAAACGAACCTTGACTATATTCTCTACCACACCGGTTTCAAAGGCGTTATCTATTAGAATGCTGAGAATATCCAAAAGCTCATAATCTTTCAACGCTGTTTCCAATTGATAATCTTCAATCTTGATTTCAAGTTCAATTTGACTTTCAAGAGATTGTTTTTTCTTGCTGTATAAAAAACCTGCAACGATTCGGTTCTTCATTTTCATCAAATCCATATTTTGAAATGAACTTTCAATCTCGTAGATATAATCCTCTACGCGTTCGATTGTGGCTTGGGCCTCTTTTCGCTGTTCCAATACACCCTTTAGCGCAGCAATATGATTATTAAAATCATGTTGCTTGACTCGAATTTCATCCATAAGTTCATTAACGATAGGCAAATAACACTCATATGCTCGATTCTGCTCTTCGATCACATGATTTTTCAAGCCTTCCTTCAGGAATAGAATATTGATAAGTAACATGACTACAATTATCACAGAGATCAATAATAAATTCTCTACAATACCTTCGAAATGTATTTGCCAAAAAATAACGCAAAACGTAAGCAGTAAAAATATATTGAAGCTAATAATTTTAAACATTCTATTTTTAGTTTCTACATATCTGTACAAATAGTGTATGGGTAATTTTTTGGCAACTGCTATCGTTAGCAAAGAAGCAGTTATTTGTGCTGCTAACCCAAAAACAAAAGTATATTCGATTTTTCCTAATAACGCATATATGGGAAATATCAGAGCAAGTTGTATAAGTAATTCTAGAGTAACCCCCACAATGTGGAGGTAAATTAATTGAAAACCTTTCCGCCTATATAGAAAGAAACTCAAAGTAATCAAGATTAATGTATTTGTAAAATAAGAACCTGCGCCTTCAATCTTTATAGAACTCGCTGCTCCAACTAAAGCACATACGATCAAAGCTATTAAATGCCAACGTTTGAATATTATTTTCCCATTACTAAGTTTATTGGTAATAATATAGTACTGAAATGTGTCAAATATGGATAAAACAAAGGTCTCAAAAAAGGGAAATGTCATAGCCACACTCCTGCCAAACGGTCCTTGTATTTTTCCCCATAAGGAACGGAACCCCGGTTTTCTCTCAGCATAATAAGCTGCTGGGTTTTATCCACGCAATAAATCCAACTTGAATTGATAATAAAGCCTTTGTGGCATTGAAAAAATTCTTTATTTACTTCGGCCAAGATTCCGCCCAGGGTATGCTTTGAAATCTCGATTTCTTCGTGGATAGTTACTGCCAGCAGTTTGCGGTTTCTGGATTCAAAATAGAGGATGTCTTTTTGAAATACGGAGATGGTGTAGCCCTTTTGCTTTAACAGCAGTTTCTCCTCGGCCACCGGTGCTTTGATGCCGTGCTGGATCACTGTTTTGAGTGTTTCTTTAACTTCCTCTGATTTGAAGGGTTTTGTGATGAATTTATAGCACTGGGCATTTCTGTAAGCTTCCAGTTCCAGCTTTGCATCACTGGTGATGAATATGATGGGGGACATTTTGTAGGCATCGATTTTGCGGATTTTTTCTGCCAGGATGGTTCCTGAATAATCCAATAACTCAATATCCAGAAGGAACACATCTATGGCATTGTTCTGTGCATACTCCAAAGCAATGCCGGCGTACCCCGTACTGTAAACATCCTGCGAAGGATCTACGCTTTTTACCAGGCTCTTCAGACAATCACAGATTATTTCGTTGTCTTCAACAATCAGTATTTTTCCCATATCTACTCCCAAAACCAGTATAGACCTGCTGAACGGCTTAGGCTGCAGGTAATCACATTATACCATCCAATTCTCATTCCCCATAGGCAGTACAGCGACAGTCTGTTCTTCGTTTATAAAAAAAAGCCGCTGCATACGCAGCGGACCTCTAATTCTTAAGATTAACCATCATATAACCTCGGAGTTCTGTAAGCCAAGATACCGGCGGACGATCAAGCTCTTCTAATCGGCCCCCTGCACAAGCCCTAAGAAATTCATTCTTCTCGTGGTCTGTGTAGTGGCTTTTTAAAAAACAGTTGATGACCAGAATCCAGTGGGTTATTCTCTCATTGCCTTGCGCCACTTTGTGCTTAAGACGTTTGGGCCACTGTTCGTGCCCCTCGTGAAAGAGATCTTCCACTAGATTCTTAAGCTCTTCAGCCCAAAAAAAATGCTCCAACTTGCGTCACTCCCATCACACTGCACAGCATAGACTCGATTTTATTTATACCATGAATTTGAGAATTAAAACATGGTATTTAAAAATATTCTAGTCGTAATTTCGGACATCCCCATGAATTTCCAATTCCGCTGAATCCACAATCTCATTGGATTTATTGACAAAGATGATGGACGGTGAAAAGGACCGTGCCTCAGCCTCTTCCATCCAAGCGTAAGCGATGATGATGACTGTATCCCCAGGCTGGACCAATCTCGCCGCTGCACCATTCAGGCAAATGACTCCGCTTCCTGCGGGTCCTTCGATTGTATAGGTTTCAAGCCGTTCTCCATTATGGTTGTTGACGATTTGAACCCGTTCACCAGGGAGGATGCCCGCCGCATCCAGCAGCTTCCGGTCAATGGTGACACTTCCTACATAATTGAGATTCGCTTCAGTTACCGTTCCCCGATGGATTTTACTTTTGTACATGTTAACCAGCACAGTGAACCTCAC
>CAZJXH010000280.1:0-4435 GCA_964549475.1 uncultured Oscillospiraceae bacterium | reverse complement strand
CTTCACGACACCTTCGTCACCCGTTTCATGGCATTCGGTGTCGCCGGATTATCGGTGATTGCTGACAGCCTCAGCGCGATCAAATATTCTGAAGTCCGTGCCATAAAAGACGAAAGAGGCATTATCCAGGATTTTGAAACCAAAGGGATTTTCCCTAAATTCGGAAACAACGACGACCGGGTAGATCAGATCGCTGTTTCTGTCCTCGAAGAAATGATCAACACGCTGAAAAAAACACCTGCCTATCGCAATGCCATTCCTACCCTTTCTGTTCTGACCATCACCTCCAATGTGGTTTATGGCAAAAAAACAGGCTCGACACCCGATGGTCGGAAAAAGGGAGAGCCTTTCGCTCCCGGTGCAAATCCAATGCACCATCGCGAAGAGAAAGGCGCACTGGCCGCCCTGAATTCAATCGCGAAACTGCCCTACAACATTTGCAGAGACGGTATTTCAAACACGTTTTCCATCATCCCTTCTGCCCTGGGTAAAACAAAACCGATTCAGATTCATAATTTGGTTCATTTGCTGGATGGATATTTCTCTAAAAATGCGCACCATATCAATGTCAATGTGTTGAGCAAAGAATTACTGATCGCCGCGATCAACGATCCAGCGGCATATCCCAACCTGACCATCCGGGTTTCCGGTTATGCCGTCAATTTTCACAAATTATCAAAAGAACAGCAGCAGGAAGTCATCAGTCGGACCTTTTTCGAGTCATGATGCATGACACAGGCACAAGCTAAAACAAAAACGACGATCAAGACGAAATGAATAACCGGATAATTCATAGTGGAGCAGGTGCAAATCAGATAAAAAAGAGGCGTGGAGATAAGATGGAAATATCCGTTCGATTGCATTCCATACAGACCTTGGGAACCGTGGATGGGCCAGGAATTCGAACCGTGCTCTTTTTCCAAGGCTGCCCTTTCCGATGCGCTTACTGTCACAATCCCGATACATGGTCGTTCCGGGAAGGCAGTCTGATGAGCCTGTCCGCTGTTCTTGCCATGGTGGAAGAGTATCGTCCGTATTACGCAGACGAGGGCGGGGTGACGGTCAGTGGCGGAGAATGTCTGTTCCAGCCGGATTTTCTGATCGCTTTCTTGCAGGAGTGCCGCAAAAAAGGAATCCACACCGCAATCGACACAAGCGGTATGATGATAAACAGTCCAGCAAACAGCTCGGCAAACAATCCGGCAATCCGCACAGTATCCGGGAAGACAGTCGGGATTGCAGGTGAGTTCCGCAAGAGCACGCTAAAAAGGATCCAGGAAAAACGCCGTATCTTTCAGGAAGCCGATCTCATCCTTCTGGATCTGAAATTCAATACCGAAGAAAAATACCGGGAATATACTACCGGCGGCACGCTTGCCGAAGTGCTGGAAACGCTTTCATTATTGCAGGAAATCAATAAGCCCGTCTGGATCCGGCAGGTGGTTGTTCCCGGCATCAACGATTTCACGGAAGAGATGGATCGGCTAAAAAAGCTCCTGTCCCCTTTTCCTTGTGTGAAAAAGGTGGAGCTGCTTCCGTTCCGAAAACTCTGTCTTGAAAAGTACGAACAGTTGAACCTGGAATTCCCTTTTAAAAACAAACCAGAGATGCCGCTGGATCAGGTTCAAACGCTGCAGGAATATTATGACGCGTTATGTTGATAGGATGCATTTAGTCAATCTGCCATAATAAGCAGGTCAGTTTTTCCCTTTTTTCCCTTTGGCTTTTGTATTTTTCTTAGATTTCCCCTTTGGATTTCCTTTGTTTTTGCTTTTTCCATTGCTATTCCCTTTAGTAAATTTGCTAAAATTGCCGAATTTGTTGTTTTGCTGATTTTTCCGCTGCCGAAGAGGATTTTTTTCTTGTTTCAGTGTCGACTCATCTAAAGTGAATTCGATTCTGCGTGCGATCCGGTCTGCCTGGAGCACTTTGACCGTAACGATGTCACCGATTCGGATGACACGGTTCCCGGCGTTGCTTCTTGCAAGCATCTGATCTTCATCATACTCATAGTATGCGCCCATGGTCCGGAAAGGAACCATTCCCTCGATCGTGTTTTCGAGCTGGACAAAAATTCCGGCATGAAACATGCCTGTCACTTTGCCTTCGAAGATTTCTCCGATATGCCGTTCCATATATTCCGCTGTCTTGAAATCCACGCTTTCACGTTCCGCCTGCATTGCATTGCGCTCCGAATCGCTGCTGGAATCGCTTAGTTGCGCGGATTTCTTCACCCATCTTGCCGGAAATATCTGTGTATGGATAAATTCCTTGACAACCCGGTGGATAAACAAATCGGGATAACGCCGGATGGGGGAAGTAAAATGGCAGTAATAGGCGGATGCCAATCCAAAATGTCCCAGACACTGGTTCGAGTATCGCGCTTTTGCCATCGAGCGCAATAAGAGCTGCATCAGGGTGTTGCTATAAGGTTTATCTTGAATCTGCCGGATCGCCTGGTGAATTTCCTCCGATTGGAGCGAAGCGGAGAAATGGATTTTTTCTCCGAATAATTTTGCAGTTTTTGTAAACCGCTCTATTTTCTCCACATCCGGCTGTTCATGAATCCGATAAATAAAAGGAGCCTTCATCAAAGCGAATTTTTGAGCAATCACCTCGTTGCAGGCAATCATGCATTCTTCGATCATTTCATTTGCAAAAGTTACCGGTGCGGCATATACATCCAGCACGTGCTTTTCTTCATCCAGAAGGACTTTTGTCTCTGGAAATTCAAAATTGATCGCGCCTCTCGAAAAACGTCTTTCCCGCAGTTTTTTCGTTGTTTCAAGCATCAGGTCGAGCATCGGACGAAAAGATTCCAGTCTTTCGATCGTTTCCCGGTCCGGTCCCAGCATGCGGTAAACCTCGTCGTAGGTAAAGCGTTCCTTGCTTTGAACAATGCTCTCCGTTATTTCTGAAGCAACCATTTCCCCGTCTTCATTCAATTCGATGATGACACTGAGTGTAAATTTCGGTTTCCCCGGATGCAGGCTGCACAACCCATTGGACAAGGCTTGCGGGAGCATCGGAATGACCCGGTCTGCCATATAGACACTGGTCCCCCGTTCGATGGCTTCTTTGTCTATGGCATCTCCTTCTTGAACATAATACGTGACATCCGCGATATGAACACCCAGGAGAACATGGCCTCCCTGTGTTTTTGACAGGGAGATGGCATCATCCAGGTCTTTCGCATCCTCTCCGTCAATGGTGATGATTGTCTCTTTTCGGCGATCCGATCTTCCTTTTTGGCGTTCCAGGCTGATTTCTTCCTCCGAAATTTCAGAGGCGAATGTCCTGGATTTTGCCAGGACTTTTTCTGGGAAAACCGCTTTCAGACCATGCGCAAGCAAAATTCCCTGCATCGTTATATCATTCGATCCCGGTTCTCCCAGCACTTGGAGGATTCTGCCTTTTGCCATGCCGTTTCCGGTCAATTCATCGCTATAATACTGCCGTCCGCGCATTTCATAGTCTTTCGGCGCATCAATGACTTCACAGACCACTTCCATATCGAAAGGGGCGCCGTTCAAATTCGCTCTGTCAACAAAAACGTCTTCGTAGGAACCCGGCACATTGGACCGGACAATCCCATTCATGTAGTTGTTATGCAGAATACCGACCCGTATCGGGAATTTCGGCATGCTTCCCGTTATTTGTTTCTCTTCTTCCATGGTTTCCTCTTATTCTTCATACCTGTATCGTTTTGTACAGGCCATGCATTTGTTTCGTTCTTAGTCTTTTACAAAAAAGCCACCTCAATCTTGAAGTGGCTTGATGTCATGAATTGAAACGGACTGTCCTGTGCAGATCTTCTTATGCTCCACGGCCTGTCATCAGATAAAGGATAACGGTCAGAATAATAAAAAGAATGGCAACACCGGTTGTGAATTTCTTTAACAGCGAATCAATGCTTCTTCCCTTTGTCTTACCAAAAAAGGTTTCCGCACCACCCGCGATCGCTCCCAGTCCACGAGACTGTCCCTGTTGAAAAAGAATTAAAGCAGCAAGTGTGACACAAGTCACAATATCTATAATCGCTAATATAATGGACAAAACTTGCATATCAGCACCTCCGACAATATTCCCTGCGCAATTCGCATAGCACAAGCATATAGATTATATCATACATATTTTGTTTTTCAAGTTATTTTTCTTTAATCGTCTATGCAATCGTCTATGCATCGCCTATGCATCCGGACATTTTGCAGTTTCACCTGTCTGTCCTTTTGCTGTTTCCAATGCAGAAAGGTCCATTTTGGTTGTATTCGCTCCGCTGTGCTCATATAAATTCCGATGGCAGGTGAAAAGGAGGATTTGCGCCTTTTGGATACTGGAGTAATCTTCCAGGAACATCATGCTTTGCTTCGTACGGGAATCATCGTATTGTAAAAAAGCGTCGTCGATGAAAAGAGGAAGCCCGCCTGCCTGATCC
>CAZJXH010000279.1:0-4482 GCA_964549475.1 uncultured Oscillospiraceae bacterium | reverse complement strand
AATTCCATAATCGCCGTTAAAAATCCATTTTGTAATCAAGGCGATTGCCACTGCCGGCACTACATAGGGAATTAACAGAAAGCTTCGCATAAATGCGCCGCCTCGCATTTGGCGATTAATCAGCATCGCAAGGGCAAGGCCAAGGACCAGCTGTCCGACAACCGAAAAAGCAGTCCAAATAAAGGTGTTCCATGTATATTTAAAGAACATTTTGTCGGTGAATAATTTTATATAATTCTCAAATCCTATAAAATGGTATTCACTCTTTACTAAATTCGTATCTGTAAAACTGAGAAACACATTGCTTAAAACCGGATATATGACAAATACAGTCAAGAATAAAATCGTAGGAAGAATAAATAGTATCCCTAACAATTTTCTTTTTGTATAAAAATTAAAATTCATATTGTTCTTATGTTTTGCCGGTTTCAGACTTGATTGTTCAATATTCGCCATATCTCCCTCATATTATCTATTCAGCCATGCAGTGATATTGATCGGATGTATGTAAAATAATTTAAATACATCCGATTCAATGTCACCTTGCATTTGTAGAATCCATTCAACTTTTAAGGATCAGCCAATGTTGTAATAGAAACTATTTTTTAATAATCGCAATCTGTTCCTGCAGCTTTTTGTCAATATACTCCACTGCTTCTTTCGGTTTCCATTGCCCCAGTGCAACGCTTTGAAGCGCCTCGCCAAAGAATGTGGTTGCTTCAATTTGCGAAGCCATCTGGCTCAAACCGGCTTCCATTCCATATCTGTACCATTTTGAATTTTGGAAAGCATTATAAATCACATCCACTTCTTTCTGGAAGCGTGACACAGATGCATCTTTTCTGTATATTTCAAATGCTGAATACATAGAAGGGAATGCGAACATGGGACGGGAGAGCGCGCGTTCCGCAGCCCGTGCGGGGGTGCAAAGTTTTTCGATAAACTTTTTCGATACCGCGACTTTTGCATCGCCTCCCTGATTTCCCGCCACAAAGCAGTAGGATCCGCCAAAAGAAGCCTGCTTGTCTCCGTTCATTCCAGGAAGATCAAAACATCCTACGTTGTCCACCATCGTGGGATTGTTTGAAAGCGCAAGTCCAATGACCGCACCCATGTCCAGTGTCATCGCAACATTTCCCTGTACCAACGCATTGCGGTACTCGCTCCAGGACCATTCTGTACTGGATGGCGGTGATGCGGCATGATAAAGTTGAATCAAATAATCAAGAATTTCAATTGCTTTTTCTTTGTTTTTACCAAAGGTATATTCTCCCGTTTTGGGGTCAAATGTATAGATACCGGCAGAATACAAGAACTCATAATATTCCTGTGCGGCAACTTGAACAGATGCCATGGGTACAGCGAATCCGTAAATATCCGTTTTACCGTCTGAGTTTGTATCAAGGTTCAGCGCTTTTGCGACTTTCATTAATTCTTCCCAGTTCTTGGGGATGCTAAGGTTATACTTCGTAAACAAATCTTTTCGATACCATACAGAGGTATGCAAAGCCCAGTCGGGTACACCCCAGATGGAGTCCCCTACCGTGAGTATGTCAAGATACGATTTCACAAAATCTTTTTTGCCGATGTTGTCAATAACTTCGTTCATCGGCGCAAGCAGTTTTTGCGCATAAAGGTAAGCTGCGCCGCCTTCAGTCGTATGCATGATATCCGGAACATTCCCGGACTGCTTTGCGGTGGCAAGCTTGGTGTACATATCGCCAAAAGGCACTGTTACAGCCTCAACCTCGATTCCCAGTTCATTCGCCACTGCGCTGAACTGAGCCTTGAGCACTTTGGTCTGGGATTCGGCGGTGAGGTTGGTCCACACGACCAGCTTGCTGACTTTTTCGCTGCTCGATGCCGAAGCGCTTCCCGTACCGCTGCTTACCGGGTTGCTGCCTGTCGGGCTGTTTCCTCCACATGCAATCAAAGAAACGGTCAGTAACACGGTCAGCAAAAGAGACAAAAATCTTTTTATATTCATAACCTTTTCCTCCTTATAATTTTGTTGTCAGGAGGAGCATTTCATTTGTTTCATAAGAAATGCCATAGCGCTTCACTCCAGTTTATTAGGAAGCGCTTTTCCTCCCTATTCGATTCAAATGTAAGATTTAAAAAATCGCCTGCTGCTTTCGCAGAGCTTCCTGAAGCATTTTTATATCTACATTTCGAGGTGTGGTGCCCTGCTTGACCGCAATCGCCGCCGCAGTGCCGGCTGCTTCTCCCATTGCCATGCATTGGGGCATGCATCGGATACAATTCGCTACTGCCGGTTCATAGGAAACACAGCGTCCTGCCACCAAAAGGCCTTCTATGTTCTGAGGCAGCATGCATCTGTAAGGAATACTCATGGATTTTCCCGGCTCCAAATCATATACTACCATTGTGACACCATCCGCAGTATGCGTACCTGCCGGCATAGCGCCTCTTCCGATACTGTCTTCAAATTGTCTTGCAGACTTGAAATCTTCCAATGTCACCTTGTAGTCGCCGATAATGCGTCGACTTTCCCTTATTCCGAGCAAGCTTGCAATAGCAGTCAAGTATGCCTTTTCAAAGCCAGGTACGTATAATCGAAGGGCTTCTGCCACATCATACAGGCATTTTTGAGAAAAAACCTCCTGTTTGGCTCTGTCTTCAAAACCAGTTATGCTATGCGCCTCAATTGCACCAGAACAATTAATTGTGACTTCCCCCGGATTCGGCGTTGATGTGAATATGGCCAGCCAGTTACGCAGATATTCAAGATGAGACGGAAGTTTTACGTTCTCCAGTTCATCCCTGAGGCCAAAGTGCATAAAGCCGGGAAATGTCTTAAAGTCATGCCAGGCAGGGGGTTCCGACGCATCGTGCACCGGTGGATTTTCCTTATAATATTGTTTGGCCCGCTCTATATCAATGCCAGCCATTTTCCCCATCAGCGTCATCGGCTGAATTTCTTTCCTGGGTCTTATTTCATAAGGAGCCAGTGCTTTTGCTGCGACGACTGCGTCACCGGTACAGTCAATCACTACATTTGCCCGGATTTCCATTTGCTCCATTTCAGACAGAACAACCAATCCGGTAACGGTATCGCCCTCTTTGAGCACATCTACTATTGATGTGTTAAGATATATCGACAGATCAGGCTCTTTGGCGGCCATCTCATCCAGAACAATTTTGGCAACTTCGGTATCATACAGGAAACAGACATCCGTATCCGGGTTTTCGTCGACAATTGCATTTCGTTCCTTGAGAAGATTTCTCAATTCCCAGGCAATTCCTTTCACGATCACTTTCTCTTTATCACTAAAGCCGACCCAGGCGCCCTGCATTCCAGCTGTAAACTGTCCGCCCAAACACCGTTGCTTGTCGATTATTAACGTGGCTGCTCCGTTTCGAGCAGCTGCGATTCCCGCAATAACCCCCGCTGTTCCTCCCCCTGCAATCAAAACATCGACCTTTTTCGATTTCATTGTATCCCTCCTTAAAAGTATTTGCTTTCCTCATCCCAGTCGCTTCTGGACTGAGATGAGGATTATTATCGGGTTTGCAGTCTGTTTTCTTCCTTTTTATAATTGATATGAAATGCCTATTCCTACTTTCGATTCCATTTTATCACACCATTTCAATTACTCATAGTCAGCGATGACTCTTTTCCACTTGATTCTGTTTTTTTATTACACGGGCGGAATTGTGCCTGTAAACCGCTGTGAATCCGGTATGTTCATTAGCATGATTATGCGAGGTATCCGTAGTCTTTCAGCACGGCCTTCAGGGTTGCCATCACATCGGCGGGCAGCTCGGAAATAACCGGTTCGCGGCAGTACCCTGCGTCAACGCCGCGCAGTTTCAAGCCTTCCTTGATGATCCGAAGCCATGGAGTAGGCATCCCATCCGCAGTGGGCTTGGTGAACAGGGGCAGGTACGGACGGATTTTTTCGAAGTGAGCCTTCATCGCCGCTTCCATTTTTCTTTCCTTGGCCAGATTGTAAACCTCGGTGTTCTCTTTCGGGAACAGGTTGCCGGTGCCGCGGACCCAGCCGTCAGCCCAGCAGCTTACGCTCTCGACAGGACAGACATCGTAGCCGTAGAAGATAGCGAAACCATCATCGGTCAGGTAGCGGAGATCCTGCTGTCTGTAAATATCAGCCTGGCGTTCCTTGACGGCGTCGATGAAACCTTCGTTGTACAGCTTTGCCATGAATGCGTCGCTCATCAGGCAGGTGGAGTAGTAGGGGTTGTGATAAACCATGATCGGGATTTTGATGGTACTTTCTGCTGAGAAAGCGATATCCGGATCGATCGGCAATGTCGCGCCGTTTTGGAGTGCAAAGTGCAGGGTCTCACTTGTTTGCAAGTCTTCCAAGTAGATGTCAACGATCCCATCAAAATTATTCAATTGGATTATCTGCTGGATCAAGACCTGCAAATTAGGCAGGGCGGGACGAGGTGCCTGGGTGTTCTCAAAACTCAGATTCACCATCCGCTTGCTGGGTG
>CAZJXH010000278.1:0-4489 GCA_964549475.1 uncultured Oscillospiraceae bacterium | reverse complement strand
ATCGCCCGGAGTCAGTTCGGTGGGCTTGTCAAGCAGCAATTCGGGCCGACAGTTAGTGATTACCTGACATCAACCAGAATAAAAAAAGCGATCGACCTCTTACAAACGACAAGTTTCAAAATATCTGAAATAGCTTATGATGTAGGTTATAATGATGCGCACTATTTCAGCTATATGTTTAAAAAAATCACAGGATATACTCCCAAGGACTATAAAGGACAATAGAAATTTAAAAATGGATTCTTTCCGTAGAAATATAAAAATTAACATTATTAGGATTGAACTCTAAAATTCAGACAAGTGCGGGTGCAGATCGAATTCGAAATTATCCATCTGCCGCACAAGTCAGGAAATTATTCTACTTTCTGCATTGTTTCCTTGATTGTTATTCATAATTTTGCATTCTATAATTTATATATTAGCATTAGTTTCAATCCGGATGAAATTACTGACAATAAAAAATCAACAATTTAAAGGAGAAAATTTAATCATGAATAAGAATTTATTATTAAAAACTCTTGCCGTGTTTATTTCTTTGACGTTTGTAACTTCAATTGCTGCTTGTAGCAAGACCTCGCCGACTGATGCAAATAAATCTGCTGCGGAGTCTTCTACCCCTACCGAGTCCGCGAAGAAAACAAGAACATTCGCTATCGTATATCCAATCATACACCCATTCTTCGAAGGAACAAGCAGAGGCGCTGAAGAAGAGGCGAAAACCCTGGGTGCGACAGTACTCATCAAAGGACCCGACACATTTGATGTTCAGAAACAAATTGAAATTGTTGAAACCCTTATTGCAATGAAAGTGGACGGAATCGGCATCGGTTCCACAGATTCGAAGGCGCTAACCCCCCTGATCGACAAAGCCATGACTGCAGGAATCAAAGTGGTATGCTTTGACACCGACGCACCGGATAGTAAAAGACTTTCCTATATTGGCACAGATAATTTCAATGCCGGTAAAAACATGGGCACGGCTTTGGTAAAAGCATTGAACGGGAAAGGCAAAGTGCTTGTCAGCATGGGCGTTCCATCCCAGCTGAACTTGAAACAGAGACTGGAAGGCGTTCAGGAAATACTGAAGACGAATCCGGGGGTTACTATTATTGATACACAGTCTGGCCAGGGCGATCCTGCAAAGACTCTTGCAAATATTGAAGACATGGTGCAGGCGCATCCGGATTTTGATGCGCTGATCGGCATTGACGCCGCGGCGGCTCCTGCTGCTGTGACCGTTTGGAAGGCGAAAGGGTTGAAGAAAACAGTAATCGTATTTGATGATCTTCCAGAAACATTACAGGGGGTCCGGGATGGACAAATCACGATCACCATTGCCCAAAAGCAGTATATTTGGGGTAAATTGATGATACAAAGACTGAATGAGGCTTGTGACGGAAAAGACATTCCAAAAAATGAAGATACAGGAACAACAGAAGTCACGCTGACCAACATTGATACATACAACAAATAGCATGAATAAATAGTCTTTCCTTAACGATATTCACACTGCTTCTCCTGAAGCAGTGTGAATAGTAATAAAAGCGGACTGATTTATATTGAGGTGGCAGAGGATGAATCAAAAATCGATAAAAACAGGCAATAATTGGAAAATAATATTATTCGGGAAAGATAAAATCAATCAACTGATCAAAAGCAGAGAGAGCGGACTTTTTTTGGCGCTGATCGCAGTTTGCGCGATTTTATCTTTTTCTACAGACACCTTTCTCAATTCTGAAAATCTGTTCAATGTTTTAAAACAAGTCAGTTTAGTTACCATCGTCGCAGCCGGGCAGACGTTTATCATTATTTCCGGAGGAATCGATCTTTCTGTAGGCAGCATTTTAGGACTGTCGGGAATTACGATGTCCTATATGCTGCAAATGGGAATACCGGTGATAATATCTGTACCGGCCGCGATTGCAACCGGACTGCTTCTCGGTCTTTCGAATGGATTGCTGATAACGAAATTGAGGCTCCCGCCTTTTATCATAACACTGGGCATGGCAAGCATATGCAAAGGATTGGTTCTTGTCATCACAAAAGGATTCCCGATCGAGGTTGACAGCAGCTTTGTGATACAGATTGGACAAGGTTATTGGGGGCCTGTACCCATTATGGCAGTCGTCATGCTTTGCATCATCGCGTTAGCAATATTCATATTGGAGAAAACAGTATTCGGGAACAGAGTCAAAGCGATTGGCGGGAATGAACTGGCGGCTTCATTGTCAGGAATCAATGTCAATAGGACCAAATTGATGATTTATTCACTGGCTGGATTATTTTGCGGAATCGCAGGGGTTATCATGACAGGAAGATTGAATGCCGGGAACCCGAATGCGGGCCTTAATTTTGATATGGATTCCATCGCAGCGACAATCGTTGGTGGTACAAGCTTATCGGGAGGCGCAGGAAGTATTTTAGGGACAATGCTGGGGGCTTTATTGCTGGGAGTCATCAGAAATGGATTGGTGCTTCTAAATGTGAACATGTATTGGCAGACTGTTGTAACCGGTTCCATAATCATTCTGGTCTGCGCACTTGACAGACTGACCAATTCAAAGAAAGCGTAATCCATTCCGGCAATAAGGAGGTAGACATGGGCAATGAATTTGTCTTGAAAATGATGAATATAACAAAAGATTTTCCAGGAGTCCGAGCCCTGGATCATGTGAGCTTCGACTTGAAAAAGGGAGAGCTTCACGCCATTGTCGGCGAGAATGGCGCAGGGAAAAGCACGCTTATGAAAATCCTCGGCGGAGTGTTTCCACAGGATGAAGGGAAGATTTTTATTGATGATCATGATGTGAAGATCCATACACCGCAAGACTCCCTGAAAAACAACATTGGGATCATCTATCAGGAATTCAATCTTGTTCCGGCGTTGAGCATCGCGGAGAACATTTTTTTAGGGAAAGAAATTGTGACGGGTAAAAATCTACAAATACTTGACAGGGCATCCATGGAGAAACAATCAACCGAAGTCATGCAGAGACTGGGACTGGAAAGCATCAACACGAAAACACTGGTGAACAGCCTGAGCATCGCGCGGCAGCAACTGGTGGAAATCGGAAAAGCCTTGCTGAATGATATCAAAATACTTGTAATGGATGAGCCGACTGCCGTTTTGACAGAAAAGGAGACAGAAGCATTATTCAAGATCATTAAAGGGTTAAAAGAAAAAGGGATTTCCATCATCTACATATCACACAGACTGGAAGAAATCCAGCTTCTCAGTGATCGAATCACCGTATTGCGGGATGGCCGGTTTGTCATGACTCTGCAAAACACCGAAAAGAACATTTCGAAAGAGGAAATAGTCAAATTGATGGTTGGACGTGATCTGGACGATTATTTCCCGAAACGAAAAGTGGAAATAGGCAATGAGAATGTATTGGAAATAAGAGGTTTGAGTAAAAAAGGGGCTTTCGAGAATATCAGTTTCAATCTGAAAAAAGGAGAGATACTAGGGTTCTCGGGGCTGGTCGGCGCAGGGAGAAGCGAAGTCATGAAGGCGATTTTCGGAGCACTAAGCTATGATGAAGGAGAAATAATCATTGAAGGTAAAAAAACGGAGGTTTGTAATCCCAAGAACGCGATAAAGTGCGGGATCGGTCTGGTACCGGAGGACAGAAAAAAAGAGGGCTTAGTGCTTGGCATGAGTCTTGCAGACAATATCTGTCTGCCCAATGCCGAAAAAGTGAGCATAATGGGATATATAGTCAACCGAAAAAAGCAAGCCCTGGTAGACCGGTTCATTAATAGCTTATCCATAAAGCCGAACTTGCCGGAAAGAGAAGCAAAGGATCTAAGCGGCGGGAACCAGCAGAAAGTGGTTATTTCAAAGTGGCTTGCCATAAGCCCCAGGGTGCTGATCCTGGATGAACCGACAAGAGGGATTGATGTGGGCGCCAAGACAGAAATTTATTCCTTGATTCATCAATTGACAGAACAAGGAGTCAGCATTATCTTCATTTCTTCAGAAATGCTGGAGATAATAGGAATGTGCGATCGGGTCATTGTCATGTGGGATGGTAAAATCACGGGGGAGCTTTCAAAAAAAGAATTAACACAGGAAAAATTAATGATGGCTGCATCGGGAATTCATTAAAACGCCTTGGCTGACAGCGGAGAATTTAAAATAAGAAAGACCTGCCCTGTGCTTTTTGCATAATGCAATATGGGGACGGTTCTTGTGTTGCATAAACGAAATAAAATAAAATGCAACACAAGAACCGTCCCCATATTGCACATGTTGTATTTACCATTTTCCATCCGTGGAATTTGTGGTATTATAAGCGAATGAAATGCACCTCCCGTGCAAATTATTTTTTTGGAGGATAAACGCTTCATCAAGACTGGCAAGAAGCGTTGGGGCATTTCTTTAGGAAGTGATTGAAATGCACCTCCCGTGCCAAATTGTTTTTGGAGGACAAACGCTTCATCAAGACTGGCAAGAAGCGTTGGGGCATTTCTTTAGGAAGTGATT
>CAZJXH010000277.1:0-4496 GCA_964549475.1 uncultured Oscillospiraceae bacterium | reverse complement strand
TGCTTTTTGTTTTTTTTTGGCGGTTGTTGGGGATTACCTTGGGATTGGGTTTTAAATGGTTTTGGTACGGTTTTCTTTTTCTTTTGTTTTTTGACCTGTTTTTGAATGGGATGAGGTCTCAGCGGTATAAAAAGCTGGTACAGACCGTTTCGTACCTGCCGAATTTCATATCGCTTGTCGTGATTGTCTCCATGCTGAAGCAGTTTACTGCAGTGGACACAGGCATTATAAATAATATTATCAAGTCTTTAGGGGGCGATCCGGTAAGCTTCCTATCGAAACCCGAGTACTTTGATGCAATTTATCTTATTTCTGGAATATGGCAGGAAATGGGCTTTGCGGCAATCATTTACATAACGGCCATTTCGGGTATTGATCCTGAAATGTATGATGCTGCCGCTATTGATGGGGCAGGAAGAATGGGAAAAGTCTGGCATATCACTTTACCGGCATTGTCTCCCACCATCATTGTTCTGTTTATCCTTCGCATCGGAGGCATTTTAAGTGTAGGCTGGCAGAAAATATTATTGCTTCAGAACGGACTGACAAAAGAAGTTTCCGACGTCATCCAGTTGTTTGTATATGAGAGAGGCTTGCGGGACGCAGCGGATTTCGGATTCGCAACCGCTGTTGGTCTTCTTCAGTCGGTCATAGGCTTCTTGCTTATTGTGGGGGCGAATCGATTAAGCAAATCAATGACGGATACGTACATATTCTGAGCCGGTGGCAGGGAATCGGCTCTGTCCGTTTAGACTATTTTTAAGGAGTGGTTGGAGTTATGAGCAAAAGGACACGGATTGATCTGGTGTTTGATTGGTTGATTTACATGATCATGGCAATTATTTTAGTGGTTATTGCATACCCGCTGCTGTATGTGCTTTCCCTTTCGTTGAGCGGACACGATGCTGTTTTGAATAATAAGGTTTTTCTCTTCCCGATCGGTATCAATTTTGACAATTATATGCTTGTGCTAAAACATGAGTTTCTCCCCATGTCATTTTTAAACTCATTGTTCTATACAATAGTGGGTGGAGCATATTCGCTGATTCTGACAATTATGGGGGCATATGCACTGTCGAGGAAGAAATATTTCGGCAGAGATTTCATCATGATGCTCATTGCATTCACCATGTTGTTCAGCGGCGGACTGATCCCCACATACATCCTGATCGACAAGCTGGGACTGATGGGCAGCCGGTGGGCGCTCGTCATACCGATGGCCGTTTCCCAGTACAATCTTATTGTAATGCGGACATCTATGCAAAGGATTCCCCCGGCGATGGAAGAATCTGCAAAGATAGACGGTGCGAACGATTTTACGATTTTGCTTAAAATCATTGCCCCGATGTCCATGCCGGTCATTGCGACAATTGGTCTGTTCTACGCGGCCGGGCAGTGGAATGACTTTTTCAGTGCCCTGATATTCCTTGATGATAAATTGAAATACCCTCTGCAGCTTGTTGTCAGAGATCTGCTGATCACACAAAACGATCTTACTTTCAATCAGAGTTTAAGTGCGATTAACGGAATGCCTCACTTGACTCCTGGCGGCTTCCGGTCAGCAATTGTCGTGGTGACCATACTGCCTTTGCTGGCTGTATATCCGTTTATCCAGAAATATTTTGTGAAAGGAGTGATGATCGGGGCCATCAAGGAGTAAGGGGCAAGGCATGCACTGGTAGAAAAATAGAGGGTTAATATAAATAATTCAAATAAGAAAAACCGTATGGACCGAGTTGCTTACCCAGGGCCAAACAACAATACGGGGGAAAGTGGAAGCGAAAGGGAGGACTATATTCATGAAACATCTGAAGAAAACATTGTATTTTATTTTAATTTTTGCTTTAGTAGCCGGATCGACTGCATGCGCAAAGAATAACAGTATGAGCAGCAGTTCTGTTTCGGAGGCAAGCATACAATCACCGGAAAGCTCAGCGCCGACCGGCGAAGTGAATCAGGAGCTGGATTTCAGCAAGGATGAACCGATAACAATCACTTTCATGACAAATGATTTTGTACAGGCACCGATCAATGCCAAACAGCCTGTGCTGGCTGAGCTGGCAAAAAGAACCAAAGTAACAATTGATTATCAGGTTATCCCGAGCGCAGACTATGCTTCCAAACTGACTCTTTATATGGGTTCCGGCAAACTGCCGGACCTTGTAAATGTGGTGACTCCCGATAATGTGTCGAAATATCTCGCGGATAACGTGTTTGCTGTTCTGAATAATTCGGTCAATGCATATGGCAAGAGCTTTTTAAAAGAGCTTGACACCATTTCCGGTGCGTTGAAGAACCTGAAAGATGATAACGGCAATCTGTATTTTCTGCCAAGAATAGATACCTGCGGCCTGAGTACCCAGATGATTATAAACAACGCTTTCCTTAAAAAACTGGGACTTCCTGTGCCTACTACAGTAGATGAGTTTTATACGACGATGAAGGCGTTCAAGACCTTGGGCAGCGATGTGATCCCTCTTGGCAGCGGCTTTGCCACATCGCTTGAAACACCGATATTCAATGCATTCGGAACCAGCTATAATATTCGATGGTACTATAATGACGGACAGTATTATTATGCTCCCTATATGCAGCAGAAGCAGGTCAAGAGTGCGCTGATGCTCCTGGCAAAAATGTATTCCGAAGGGCTTATTGATAAGGAATATTATGCGATGTCCAATGATGATGCGCTGAGCAAGATGCAGTCGGGGAAATTAGGCGCCTTCAATTCCTGGCAGGACGGCATCCCTGCCTGGACAGCAGGGAATAAGGATAATCCGGATCTCGATTATCTGCCGGTGTATCCATTGTCCTCTTCCTATGGACAGGGGATTATGGGACGAAGAGAACCGTTGGCCGGTTATTACGCGATATCGTCCAAAAGCAAGTATACGGATCGGATTGTTAAAATGTACAACTATATGTGCACAGACGAAGGCAAAGAATTAATGAACTGGGGCATTAAGGGAGAAACCTATACGATTGATGAGAAAGGCGAGAAGGCTTATACAGACATCATCATGAAACACGTGGAGGGCCCGATTACCGGAAGAAGATATTTAGGGATCGACCATGTGAATTTTCCAAACATCATGGATCTGAATTCATGGGAAAAGACGGTTGAAGATCCTCTGCCTTCGATCATGGAAAAATGCAAACCGTATTATATTGATTCCCAGCCGAATCTGATCTCAACCGCAGAGCAGAGCAACCGGCTGGCGCAGATCATGACCGATATTGACAAGCTGGTCACGACCAGTTATCAGCAGTTCATCTGCAACCAGTTGAACTTCAACGAGGACTGGGATAATTTCATCAAACAGATGGAGCAGATGAAAATCCAAGAGGCGATTGATCTTAAGATGAAAGTTTTCGAAAAGTGGAAAAACAGATAGAAATGGCAGCGAATCCGTGGCTGTGGCTGTTCCTTGAGGCCAGGCGGTGATTTCGAGTGGTTCTTATAATCCATTATGAAACGGGGGAAAATGCGATGAAAGCTTATTTTAAAAACGGGAAAAAATTCATCTCATACAATCTTTCTTGGGATAATATGCCTATTGACCTGTCCTATCTCTTCGAGAAGGAGAAACCGGCGGGGAAACATGGCTTTTTGACCGCAGACGGAAGCCGGTTTGTTTTTGAGGACGGTATCCCTGCGAAGTTCTGGGGCGTAAACTTCAACAGCGGTGCGAATTATCCTTCTCATGAGCATAGCGAAAAGGTGGCTCGCAGGCTTGCCAAAACCGGCATAAACCTGGTGAGGTTCCATCAGCTGGATGCCGAGTGGTCCATCCCGAATATTTTCCAGTTTACGAGAGGAAGACTCCTGAAGGATACAAAGGATCTCGATCCGGTGAGTCTCGACAGGCTGGACTATCTGATCTACTGTTTGAAGCAGGAAGGCATCTATATCTATATTGACATGCTGACCTATCGAAGATTTAAAACAGGTGACGGAGCGTACTGCTCGGATGAGCTGAAAGATTCGGGCAAACCATATAGCAATTATGACAGGACGATGATCGATCTTCAGAAAAGATTCTGCTATCAGATTTGGACGCATGTCAATCCATATACAAAAATGACTTATAAAGACGAGCCGGCCATCGTCCTGACAGAAATAACAAATGAAAACGACTTTTTTCATCCCACTTTATTCCGTATCGTCCATGAACCCTATCGTTCCGATCTGGAAAGGATGTACCGGGAATGGGCCGCCGATAAAGGGATAGAGGTATCAGAAGACAAAGTGGACTTCGAGAAGCCGGACGATGATATGCTAAGATTCCAGCGGGAGCTCACGGAGAAATATTACATCGAAATGACGGGGTACATGAGGTCCATCGGGGTAAAGATACCGATCACCGGAACGAACTGGGCCAATACGCCCAATTTACTGGCGCTGCAGCTTGTGAACCAGATCATAGGCTCCCGTGCCTACTGGTCGCCGGACTTCGGTGATCAAAGGGAATTCAGCACCAAGCTGCATGCGGGCG
>CAZJXH010000276.1:0-4528 GCA_964549475.1 uncultured Oscillospiraceae bacterium | reverse complement strand
TATGCCGGAGTAGCGAAAGATAAAATTTCGGTTTCCTATGACGCGGTGCTGTTATTCGAAAAAGCCCTGTCTGAATGCAGCGAGGGAGAGTGTCTTTATGTCCTGCCGAATTACACCTCGTTATTGGAATTGCGCTCGTATTTAGCCGGGAAATATCATTTGAAGGAAATTTGGAAATAAACCAGAGGATGGAACCGATTCTATTTTATTGGAGAGAGAGACGATAAACACATGGATCAAAAACGACTGACATTCAATATATGCCATCTTTATCCGGATCTTTTAAACCTTTATGGCGATCGCGGGAATATTCTGGCGCTCCAGAAACGCTGTGAATGGCGTGGTATTGAGACTGCGGTTCATGCTGTCGGACTGGACCAGGCGTTTGATCCGGGCCGGTATGATCTGATTTTTCTGGGTGGAGGACAGGATTTTGAACAGAGTCTGATTTCACAAGATCTGGTGGAAAACAAGGGGGATGCGATACGGAAAGCGGTAGAGAGAAACCAGGTTTTCTTATGCATCTGCGGCGGATACCAGATGATGGGAGATTACTACATTGGTCAGAACGGGATCAAAATGGAGGGGATCCATGCCATTCCGGTTCGAACCGAAACGGGTGAGAAGCGTCTGATCGGCAATGTGATCTGCCATTGCGACGAATTGGAGAAACAAGGACTGGACCCTGTTCTGGTCGGCTTCGAGAACCATTCCGGACGGACGATCCTCGGCGAAGGGGCAAGCCCGCTGGCCAGTGTGCGGACCGGATATGGGAATAACGGATCGGATGGATTTGAAGGTGCAAGATACAAAAATGTTTATTGCACATATTTACACGGAAGCTTCCTTCCAAAGAACCCGAACATGGCGGATAATCTAATCCAAAAGGCCATGTACAACAAGACTGGAGAGTTTGTTCAACTTGCACAGTTGGATGATGATTTTTCAAATAATGCAAGAATACATGTACAAACTTGCAATAAATAACCGATAATCGCTAAAAAATAAGTTGACGAACGAATCGTGACATGATAAAATATGCCCATTAGTTGAGCAAAGGTGTTTCACAATGACGTGGGGCACCTTTCGTTATTTTCCAAAGATGGAAGGGGAAATGATTATGAGCAAGTATACAAAGGAAGACATTATCAAAATAGTAAAAGAGAAGGACGTGAAATTTATCCGGATGCAGTTCACGGATATTTTTGGCACATTGAAAAATGTGGCGATCACATCAAGCCAGTTGGAGAAGGCATTGAATAACGAATGCATGTTTGACGGTTCTTCCATCGAAGGATTCGTCCGCATCGAGGAATCCGACCAATATCTGCGGCCGGACCTGGATTCTTTTGTTATTTTCCCATGGAGACCGCAACAGGGCAAAGTGGCAAGACTGATTTGTGATATTTACACACCGGAAGGGAAAGCATTTGACGGAGATCCGCGCAATGTCCTGAAAAAAGTTTTGAAAGAAGCGGCAGATATGGGGTATACTTTCAATGTAGGGCCGGAACTGGAATTTTTCCTTTTCAATACGGATGAATTCGGCAAGCCGACGACCAAGACAACGGATGAGGCCGGATATTTTGATCTCGGACCGGTTGATGCCGGTGAGGATGCGAGAAGAGACATCTGCTTCGCCCTCGAGGAAATGGGTTTTGAAATAGAGGCCTCTCATCACGAAGTTGCTGTCGCGCAGCATGAAATCGATTTCAAATACGACTCCGCGCTCATGACAGCAGACAAGATCATGACTTTCAAACTGACGGTCAAGTCCATCGCTCATCGCCATGGCCTCTATGCGACCTTCATGCCGAAGCCCCTCTTCGGGATTAACGGATCCGGCATGCATACCAATATGTCTCTTATGAAGGACGGGAAAAATGCTTTTTATAACGAGGCGGATCCTCTTGCCCTGAGCAAGGAAGCTTATTCCTTCATTGCCGGTCTTCTCACTCATATTAAAGGAATGGCCGCCATCACAAATCCGTTGGTCAATTCCTATAAACGCCTGGTCCCGGGATATGAAGCGCCTTGCTACATTGCCTGGTCGGCAAGAAACAGAAGCCCGCTGATCCGCGTTCCCGCAACAAGAGGCGCCGGCACAAGAATCGAGCTCCGCAACCCGGATCCGGCCTGCAACCCTTATCTTGAACTGGCTTTGTGCCTGGCGGCCGGATTGGATGGAATCAAGAGGGGACTGACCCCTCCACCCAGCGCGGACATGAATATTTACCATTTATCCGCAGACGAGCGGAAGAAACTGGAAATCGGCAGTCTGCCGGGAAGCTTGTATGAAGCGATTGAAGAATTGCAAAAGGATGAACTCGTCACGAAAACCCTGGGTGCCCATACCACCAAAAAATACGTAGAAGCCAAGATCAAGGAATGGGATGATTACAGGACAACCGTAACGGAATGGGAAATCGATAAATACCTGGCGAAATTCTAATCCGACCATCATGGAAGACCCCATGCAGGAGAGTAAAGGAGGGTGTCGATGAAAAATATTATCGTTGCATTTACCGATCACCCGACTGCCCAGAAGATACGAACCATTCTGACATGCAACGGCTTTGTTGTAGCAGGCGTCTGCACATCCGGCGCGCAGGTCCTAAGCCTTGCAAGAAGACTTCAGGAAGGCGGAGTGATTCTTTGCTCCAGCAAGTTCCATGATATGAATACAGAATTTCTGGCGGAGCAGCTTTCCTCCGAATATGATTTTTTAATGCTGCTGCATTCAAACGAAGGAATCATGGACGGAGACCGGGGAATCTATTCCCTGCAGCTGCCGCTCCGGAAATCGGACCTGCTTGCATCGGTGAGAATGCTTTTGACAACCGGCCGGATGCGGTCGGCTCCTGCCGAGCCGGAGGACAGGGAAGCGGGAACCCGGCGGGAGGAAAAGACGGAACGCTCGCCTGCGGACAAACAGTTGATCGACAAGGCCAAGGTTGTTTTAATGGAACGCAATAACCTGTCTGAGGATCAGGCTCATCGATTTTTGCAAAAATGCAGCATGGACAACGGGAAGAAATTGACCGACACAGCAAGGGCGATCATCGAGGGATGGTAGGATACAATATCAAGAAAAGCGGGAATTCCATATCATAGAGCAGCAGGAAATCCATCCAGGGCAATCGCTTACAAAAAGAATGGATTAGTAACAGATGGAACATGGGTGCAACATAGGGACGGTTCTTGTGTTGCATAAACGAAATAAAATGCAACACAAGAACCGTCCCCATGCTCCATTTCTTTTCGTAAGCGATTGCCCTGAAATCCATCAATGGTAAAAGGAAAATCCGGAATTTTGTGGTAAAATGGAGGTCTGAAGGGGGAATGGAAACAATGAGGTTTACGAAAATGCATGGAATTGGAAACGATTATGTCTATATTGATTGTTTTCAAGAAAAAGTGGAAAACCCGCGTGAACTTGCTATTCTACTCAGCGACCGACATTTCGGGATCGGCGGAGACGGGATCATCCTGATTCTTCCATCGCAGGTTGCGGACTGCAGAATGGATATGTACAACGCGGACGGCTCCCGGGGCAAGATGTGCGGGAACGGAATACGCTGCGTGGCGAAATACCTGTTCGACCAGGGAATGGTGGATAACGCAAATATAAAGATCGAAACGCTAAGCGGCATCAAAAACATCAAATTGAATCTCCGGAACGGCTTACTACACGACATCACGGTCGATATGGGCGCACCGGAGCTGATTCCCGAATCCATTCCGGTTCGATGGAAGACGCCAAAAACCACTTCCTCCGATATCATTCTTTCCGAGCCGATCGAAGTTTTGGGACAGACCTTTTTGGTTACCTGTGTCTCCATGGGGAATCCCCATACCGTTCTTTTTGTTGAGGATGCGGCAGCGGCTCTGGTAGAAGAACTGGGCAAAATCATCGAACATCTGGCTATTTTCCCGGAATGCACCAATGTGGAATTTGTTGAAATCATCGATGATTCCACCATCCGGATGAGAGTCTGGGAAAGAGGCTCGGGCGAGACCCTCGCTTGCGGAACCGGGGCGTGCGCATCCGTCGTGGCCTGTGTGCTGAACGGAAAAACAAAACGCGATGTATGTGTCAAGCTGATTGGCGGCGACCTGAAGATTTCCTGGGATGAGAAAACCGGGTCGGTCTACATGACCGGTCCCGCCAAAAAAGTATTCAACGGCACGGTCAACATCGAAGAATTATAGCCAGAGATCCACATCGAAGAAGGATGGTCGAAGGTTATAGGAAGACTCATAATAACGAAGAATACAATTCAAAAATGAATGATACTGATGATTTCAAGAAAATGTGCATTAAACATGGAGTTCCTGAAAATAGTAAATTTTTTAAATATCTTGAATCATGAACGTAAATATACTTATTTTCCTGATTCATATAGCAGAAGTAGACTTTTTTGCGAAATTACATCTGGATTTAAAGTATAACGCAGTACAATGAAATCCAATGAAATTCTTAAATATTATTTAAATACTATATTAATATTTTCTATCTATCTATTAA
>CAZJXH010000275.1:0-4533 GCA_964549475.1 uncultured Oscillospiraceae bacterium | reverse complement strand
GCCCTATTCGTAAGGCTTTCCAAGCTTTTTTATTTTACAACTGTCAAAGACAGGAGTATACTCTCCCGTTTTTCTCTTGTCAACTATTTTTTTTCGACGAAAAATCGCAGTAAAAATCGTAGTATTTTTCACTTTCATAAAAATATTTTTTAAGGATTTTTTAAAAGCTTTTGGAATATTAAAAAAGTCAAGTGCTTAGCCTGATATATCGGCATTATGCAATTGACTTTTTTAACTTATTATCTGAAAAACCTTTTACTTAATTGTTTTTATCATTCTCAATAAGAAAACACCTATTGTAATCGTACCTGCTATCAGATGAGTGATGCAAGTACTGCGGCTTTTGTGACAATTCCTTCAAGGTGGTTCTCTTTATCCACAACAGCAATGGGAAACATCGCGGCAGCGGCCATGGGGATGAGATCTGAAATTTGAGTATCTGATGAGGTCGTTGGAATATCCGTTAGAAATGAATTAGCAAAAGTTATTTCTCCTGCTCTGACTTTTAGTGCTTGTTCCAGTGTTAAAATCCCGACAAGCTGCATTTTATCTCCGACCACATATGCACTTGAAACGCCATTGTTGCGCATCTGGTTCAATGCATTGTTAGCGCCGTCCCGAGAGTGAATGAGACAAGAAGGCTTCTGCATAATGTTTTTAACGCAGAAAATCTTCGATTTATCGGCGCTGTTGATAAAATTCCTTACATATTCATCGGCAGGATTCGTGGTCATGCCTTCGGGGGTGTCTGTCTGTATGATTTTCCCATCCCTCATGATAGCAACAGTATTGCCCAGTTTAAAAGCCTCATCAATATCATGGGTAATAAAGATTACAGTTTTATTGAGCTTTTCTTGTATAGAAATCAGTTCAAATTGCATTTCGCGACGAACAAGCGGATCCAATGCAGAAAAGGGCTCATCCATAAGCAAAATATCAGGGTCGTTTGCCAATGCTCGTGCAATTCCCACACGTTGGCGCATCCCACCGCTTAAATTAGAAATGCTCTTGTGCTCCCACCCATTTAGTCCAACCATAGCGATCATTTTCATGGCTTTCTCTTCCCGTTCGTTTTTATTAATTCCACGGATCTCCAGGCCAAAAGCCACATTTTCAAGAACATTCCGGTGAGACATCAGGCCGAAGCTTTGGAATACCATCGATATTTTATTTCTTCTGAAATCAAGCAACTGTTTTTTGGAATACATTTCAATATCATTGCCTTCAAAATAAATTTTCCCTGAAGTTGGCGGCTGCAGCATATTCAGGCAACGAACAACCGTTGATTTCCCTGATCCGGACAAGCCTATTAAAGCAAAGATTTTGCCACGTTCCACTTCGAAAGAAACATCGTCGACCGCAATGGTGACTCCGGTCTTTTTGAAAATTTCTTCTTTGCCAAGGCCTTCTTTTTGCATTTCACGAGCGGCACCTTTTTTTGATCCAAAAATCTTTGTCAAGTGCTCAGCACGCAATATTATGTCATTTTTATTTGTCATTACGCATCATTTTCCTTCTTAAATATTCCCTGGGTCAGCCGATCCATGATAATAGCAATGATTACAATTGCTATGCCTGCTGCAAAGCCTCTGCCGCTTTCAAGCCGATTGATCCCCTTAAGAACTTCTGAACCCAGTCCGGTAGCACCTATCATGGAGCATGTCACAACCATTGAGATCGCCATCATAATCGTTTGATTAACGCCCGTCATGATCGTCGGCATAGCTTGTGGAATCTGTACTTTGAATAATGTTTGAGTCCGTGTCGCTCCGAAAGCTCTTGCCGCCTCCACAACCTCGATGTCAACTTGTTGGATGCCATGGCTGGTTAGTCGTATTACCGGCGGTACAGCATAAATTGTTGTAGCAATCACCGCAGGAACATTGCCTAGTCCAAGAAGCATCACAGCAGGAATCAGATAGACAAAGCTCGGCATCGTCTGCATCGTGTCAAGCATCGGTCGAATCACTGAATTCGCTTTTTTGCTAGATGATATGAGTATTCCTATCGGCAGACCGATGAGGAGGGAAATGATCACAGAGGTTATAACAATCGTAAGCGTCTCGTACATCATCGCCCAAAGACCTATTGCGCCAACGAAAAAAAGCATAGCGGAATATAACAGCGAGCGACTTATTTTCTTATTCATTTTTAATGTAACTAAAAATACAGCAATGATCAGCAGCCACCACGGAATGATGTTGACAACAGTTCCTATGCCATTTAACAGGGCGCGAAGCACATTTGAGATTGCATCGAAAAATGGGTCCCAGTTTTTTAGCATATATCCGATGGCATTATCGATGGGCTCCTTTATATTCACAAAGAAATCATCAGGAAATTTTGATAACCATTCAGGCAATTGATTTATACCCCCATTATTTAGTAAGCGCTTTTCGCACTAGCGCGGCTTTGTCGGAAGGAAGCCATTGATCAAGAAGTTCATTATGTTCCGTAAAAAACCATTTTACCGCAGCTTCATAGCTGGCGTCGTTGGTCTGTATATACGACAATGCTTCCGAGGTCATCGCGCTGGATGTTTTGTAATTGCTAAGAAATTTGCAGAATTCCGGATAGTTTTTATAGAAATCGCTATTCGCACATACGGTGATATTCATCGATGGACATTCACACTCTCCGTTATCATATGTGGCAGCATTATAAGGTGCATCTTCAAGAAGTACAAGGTCATACTGCCCTGTGATCCATGCCGGCTCCCAATAGTACGCTACTATGGGTTCGCCTTTTTCATAAGCCGCTACAATAGAAGCCGAAAGTGCAGAATCGGAGCCTGGATCAATATAATTATAGACTTTATCCAGCCCGTAAAACACATATTTTTTTCGCAGTACATCATCTACCGCCCAGCCGGAAATGGCTCCATATATTCTGCCTTTTGATGTATTATCCGGATCGGTAAAGATGTTGCTGTATTTTTTCAAATCCTCGACGGTCTTTAAATCGGGAGCTACGGCTTTGATTCCTCTTTTTGTATCCCCTTCTATTACATAGCGAGGGACATAAAATCCCTGTTTATTATCAGCATAATTAATGGAGAGTTCCACAATACTCCCCTCCGTCAGATCTTTTTTATATGTTGCGATACTGTCCGTCCATGTTTCCATATAAATCTGGATATCCCCTGTTTTAAGGGCACTATATGTTATCGCAGTTGAACCGGAAGTCTCTTCCGTCTTCATATCGTATGCGTTCTTGGCGATGTACATGGCCACCGCATTGTGGAATTTCATGCTATCCCATCCAGCTTCTCCAAAAACCACCTTTACAGGCTCTTTCATGCACGCGCTGGAGATAATCAGTAATGTAATGCATAAAATCGTGATTAAGATTTTTTTCATTTCTTCCTCCTTATTATTAGGATGATAAGCGGCATCCTATACCATTCAAGTGAATTCAGCATTTGCAGGTCTGGTTCTGACAAAATACAAATACTGAACTATATATTAACAACAAATGCATTTCACGTTTTTGCATATTGTTGTAATTTTAAAAATAAGCAATCAGGCAAAATAAAAAAGCGTTACATTAAAAAACGTAGCACTTGAGTTTCACCATAATATTTTAAAAGGGTATAAATTAAAATACCTTCCACTCTTTTACGCTTACGAGATTAGCTGACGGGTTCGGACGAAAGAGATTAGCCCTACCAACTTATAAAAGTTGGATTCACCCCAAAAATTGGTTCTCCCATTCCATTTGCATGGACTCAGCGCTACTAAATCACTTATTCAGTTGTAAGGCTTTATAATAAATATATTCTATTTACTATGCTTTTTAAACAAATCATCAAGAGCTTCTCGTAATAATGACGCTTCTGTTTTCTCATGCTCTTTCGATAATTGAGACAGTCTGTCCAATTGAGTTTTTGTGAAGTAATTTGATTTTAAAACCATACTTTCGACTTCAGAGAGGCAAATCTTGTTTTTCCCAAGTTTCTTTGCTCGATATAATGCACTGTCAGCCACCCTGAAAAGATCTACACTGTTCTTGGCATCTCTCGGATAGCTTCCTATACCACAACTAAAAGTTATATACACATTTTCGGATTTATTATTTGCATTCAAATTAAAGGTATTATCAGAAAAGTATCTACGAATCTCCTCCATATCCATAAAGCTTCGTTCCGCACCTTTGCCAACAAGCAATATATTAAACTCATCCCCTTGTCTGCAAATAATATCCGTGTTTTTTAAGTTCTGAGAAAACACTGTACCAATTTTTTTAATAGCTTCATCTCCTATCGAATAACCATAAATCTTGTTGATACTCTCAAAATTATCAATATCAGCAACAGCTATGCTGAAAGGCCCTTCACTATTTATTATTAATTGTTGCGCTTTGCTATTAAGCTCTTCTTTCGTAACAAAGATACTTTCTATGTATATCACCACCAACCAAAGCGATTATATCATATCTACATATATATGTCAACATATATATGTAGGTACTTCAATTACACCTAAAATGAAATTTTAAATTCCACTCCCCCATCATAACAGGAATTTAGTATTT
>CAZJXH010000274.1:0-4567 GCA_964549475.1 uncultured Oscillospiraceae bacterium | reverse complement strand
AAACGAGTCTTGGAACCCACCGCAATGCTCTTTATTTGGAGGTCTGCGGTCTCCGCTCCCGCCGCCGAAGCCGCCGCGGGGTCCTCCCTGGGGACGATCCCCGCCATGAGGCCGGTCACCGCCGCGAGAACCGCCGCGATCCTGTGAAAATGAGTTTTCACGGGGGGCCTGTTCCACAAATCCATCCGGTCTTTCCATGCAGTCTCTCATGGAAAGATTGATCCTGCCTTGAGAATCCAGTTCAAGAACCTTTACTTTGACAATATCGCCCTCTTTGACAACATCTTCCACTTTATCCACTCGGCCCCAAGCCATCTTGGAAATATGAACCAGGCCTTCTTTGCCGGGCAGGAATTCCACAAATACACCAAATGTCATCATCCGGGTGACTTTGCCTTCATAAACAGCTCCGACTTCCGGGTCATTGGCAATTCCTTCGATGATCGCAATCGCCCGTCTGCCGGCAACGATATCTTTTGCTGCAACGAAAACGCGTCCGGTGTCCGAATCGATATCAATCTCTGTTCCGGTTTCTGCAATGATTTTATTGATGACTTTGCCGCCGGATCCGATGACTTCACGAATTTTGTCGATCGCAATGGTTGTCTGCAGTATTTTGGGCGCATACTCGGAAAGCTCTTTGCGAGGAGTATCGATGCAAGGAAGGATGATATCTTCGATGATCTGGAGTCTTCCGGTACGGGTCATTTCGAATGCCTGGCGAATCATCTCATAGGACAATCCGTCTACTTTAAGGTCCATTTGAATCGAGGTGATGCCCTCGGTTGTCCCGGCAACCTTGAAATCCATGTCGCCAAAGAAATCTTCGATTCCCTGGATATCCATGAATACCAGGAAATCCTCTTCATTTTCTTCATTGACAATCAATCCGGTTGAAATTCCTGCAACAGGACGTTTGATTGGAACACCGGCATCCATCAACGCCAGCGTGCTTCCGCAGACCGATCCTTGAGAAGTGGATCCGTTGGACATCGTCACTTCAGAAACAAGGCGGATCGCATAGGGGAATTCCTCTTCTGTAGGAAGAACCGGTACCAGAGAGCGTTCTGCAAGTGCGCCATGTCCGATTTCCCGACGGCCCGGAGAACGGTTGCCCTTGGCTTCTCCGACGCTGTATCCCGGGAAATTGTAGTGATGCATGTAACGTTTCTGGTCATCATCGTCCAACCCGTCAAGCATTTGCACTTTGGATAAGGAACCCAGGGTGCAGATGGTCAGAACCTGTGTCTGTCCGCGGGCGAAAAGCCCTGATCCGTGAACACGCGGTAAAATTCCGACTTCAGCGCTCAATGGACGGATCTGGTTGATCGGTCTCCCATCTACACGCTTGTGTTCTTTAAAAAGATATTCACGAACCACTTTCTTCTCTAATTTATAAATTGCATCTCCGACAAATTTCACCCATTCTTCGTTGATGCCCATGATATGTTCCTTGGCTTCCTTGGTAAGGATTGAAACGGCTCCGTCTCGAACACTCTTGTCATCGGAAAGAACAGCGATGCGCATTTTTTCATAAGCGAATGCCTTGACCGCTTCAAACATTTCTTCTGGAACATTGGATGATTCGTAGGTGAATTTTGGTTTTCCGATTTCGGCGGCGATGGATTTGATGAAAGCAACCATTTCCTTGATCACAGCATGTCCCTGGATAATCGCATCCAGCATGACATCTTCTTTCACTTCGTTCGCGCCGGCTTCGATCATGGCGATCTTCCTGTCCGTACCGGCCAGAGTGACATACATCGCACTGACTTCACGTTCTGCAGCATTGGGATTGATGACTACTTTCCCGTCGACAAGACCCAGGATGACACCGCCGATCGGCCCGTTCCATGGTACATCCGAAATGGCAATAGCAATCGATGTTCCGATCATGGCGGTGATCTCCGGAGAGCAATCCTGGTCAACAGACATCACAAGGTTGTTGATCGAGACATCATTCCGCAGGTCATGCGGGAAAAGAGGCCGTGTCGGACGGTCGATCACGCGGGATGTGAGGATGGCTTTCTCCGATGGGCGGCCTTCTCTTTTGACAAATCCGCCAGGGATCTTTCCTACAGAATACATTTTCTCTTCATAGTCCACACTCAAAGGGAAAAAGTCCACACCTTCACGAGGGGTGGTGGATGCGGTCACGGTGGACAGAATCACAGTCTCGCCGTACCGGATCAGAACCGATCCATTGGCGAACTGCGCCATTTTCCCTGTCTCCACGATCAGGGGCCGGCCGGCGAATGTTGTTTCAAATACTCTTTTCATAAGTACCTCCATTGTAATATTGCTGCAATGATCGGTAGCTTGTAGATTCTATCACTGTCGGATTCAGTAACACAATCTACCATCTACTTACTTGCAGCGCTTAAAATATTATAAATGCAAATTGAATGCATTGCATTTTTCACTTGAAAAATGGTGAACTGTTTCCAGCCCACCACTTTTAACAAAATTCTACTTTCTGATGTTGAGCTTTTCGATGATCGCTCTGTATCTTTCAATATCGATTTTTGTCAAGTAATCCAAAAGTCCTCTTCTCTTCCCTACCATTGTCAAAAGCCCTCTGCGGGAGTGATGGTCTTTCTGATGTACCTTAAGGTGTTCGGTCAGATGGTTGATTCTTTCGGTAAGAATCGCGACTTGTACTTCCGGAGACCCGGTGTCCCCTTCGTGTAATGCGTATGTGGTCATTATTTCCTGCTTTTTGTCTTTGTCCATTCTCATTTTCCTCCAAATTCTAAAGTCCGATGTCAAAGTAGATGGTTTGGACCTTCCATAAACTTTGTGCACGGCAAATACACGGGTATTTTACCATAACCCCGCATGATATACAATCATTTTTCGAACAAACTCTTCCTAAACTCCATATTCGATAAAATTTTATTGTTTATCAATAAATTTTTATTGATTTATGGTTATTTGTGTGATATAACATTTATAGAACCACGAGAATTTCCATCTATCCCGATCAGGGATCAATATTTAAAAATTAAAAAATCGAATCATGGAAATAAAAAATCCAAACATATCAAGGAGGTTTTTATGAAAATCACAGGAAAATACAGCGTCGCGTTTTTTTTAAAAGTGGGAATCGATTTAATCCTTCTGGTCAATATTCTAACCTTGCTGACTCTTCCTTTTCTGCTCAATGTCTTGTATTCGAATTTCGAGCAGCAGGCAGAGCAAAGGGATTATTCGCAGGCCGATTCGGCGGGTGAATCCTATAGCGCTTATAGCGATGGCAGTTCTTCGGCTTTCCCGGAAAATTCACGATGGATTCTTCTTACCGAGATTCCAAAGGAAAGCTATGAATTCATGCTTGGATTTCTTTATTTTTCAGGAATCGCTACAGCGATGATTCTGTACTTTCTTCGCAAAGTCATGCGGAACCTGCAGAAGGATATCATTCTGGACCATTCGAACGCCAGGACATTCCGATTTCTGTCTCTGTCCTGTTTTATCCTTTTGACCGCTTTTATTGTGAAAATAATATTCTATAATACATTTTTAACCATGTTCTGTTTCTTTATCTTTATCATACTCGGTCTCTTCTCCCTCGTCCTATCGGAAGTATTTCGGCAGGGGGCCATTGTAAAAGAAGAAAATGAGTTGACTATTTAGGCATTCATATAAATGAAAAGATAAACGATTCCCATCAAGCAGATCAGAGCCGGTAGGGCATTTCGTCGGAAACAAACGAAATGCACCTCCCCCACAAACTACTATAGGAGGATAAAATGGCCATTCGAATCAATCTGGATGTCATGATGGCAAAACGTAAAATCGGGCTGTCGGAACTCTCGGCAAGGGTGGATATCACGCTTGCGAATCTGTCCATTCTCAAGAACTGCCATGCAAAAGCCATCCGGTTTTCAACCCTGGAGGCGATTTGCGCCGCACTCGACTGCCAGCCGGGTGATATTTTAGAATTTGTTCCGGATAAGGATGCCCCTGAGTGACGGTGTGTGAATGTTTATCGATCCGACCACAAACCAGCACAATGAACCCATAAATCATAAAATCATTTCAAAGGAGATTAATCATGAATGAATATCATCATCAGGATTTGACCGAAAAGCCACAGACACCGATGCCATTGCAGGCTCCGGGTCAGTCTGCTTCGGGCATACAGTCGGCCGTTTCCGTCACGAGAAAAATGAAGCTCACATTTATCATAATCTTGTTTTTAAGTGTATTGACCGCTAATTTTGTTTTTCTGAATGGATTGGCACTCGGATTTTTTATTACAGTCATTGCCGCCCAAGCCGTTCTTTTTATTGTTTTGCCAAAACCGGCTTCCCAAAAAGCCTTTGCTGTCTGTGTGTTTTTTGCAGTAAGCATCATCGGTCTGGGCGCGACTTTTTTCCTGTATTCCGACACGCTGCTGGCTGTCCTTGATTTTTTTGTATTGATATTTCTGTTTTTTCTGCAATTGCTGCTTTATTCGGAGGCTTTGCCATATGACTGGGACAGCCCCGGATTTTTTATCGAACTGCTTCTTTCCCCTTTCATCAGGCCGTTTATCGCCATCCCTTCTCTTTTTAAAGTTGCA
>CAZJXH010000273.1:0-4580 GCA_964549475.1 uncultured Oscillospiraceae bacterium | reverse complement strand
TATTGAAGAAATCCTGTCCGGGATCCGGTATCGGATTTCGCCTTCCGCCTTTTTCCAAGTGAATACAGTGCAGGCGGAACTCCTGTATGAGACCGTCGTCGCGTTCGCGGACATGAATCCCCAGGACATTGTCTTCGACCTGTATTGCGGCACGGGATCCATTTCGCTGGTCCTGGCCGGACACTGCAAAAAAGTGATCGGTGTCGAAGTGGTCGAACAGGCCATCGCCGATGCGGAGCAAAACGCAAAAGAAAATAATATCCACAATGCGGAATTCTTCATCGGGAAAGCGGAAGAAGTCTTCCCGGACTTCGTCTCGAAAGGCGTCCATGCCGACGTGATAGTCGTAGACCCGCCACGCAAAGGGCTCGACCCAGCGCTCCTGGAATCGATTGTTCAAATGTCCCCTCCGAAAATCGTGTATGTCTCCTGCAACCCGGCGACTCTGGCGCGGGATTGCAGGGTTCTGTGCGAAAACAGCGGATATGCGCTGGTCAAACTGCAGCCGGTTGATTTGTTTCCGGGGACGGGACACGTGGAAGCGATAACTCTGTTGCAGCAAAAGTAGAATGCAATTTAATAGTGAGGGAAATTATGTATAAACAATTATTAGATTATATGAAAAATAAACCTAAGGAGTATGAAGCTGATAGCGAGATGCTGTGGAATGATGAACATATTTCTAAAGGGATGCTTGAGGCTCATTTGAATCCAGACATTGATGCTGCGTCGCGGAAACATGAATTTATAAATGATTCTGTAAAGTGGATATCAAGTCTGTGTTTTGCAAAGGAAAGCAAGAGATTACTTGACTTAGGTTGCGGACCTGGTCTCTATGCTGAAAAATTTGATGATATTGGTTTTACAGTGACGGGAATCGATTTTTCGAAACGTTCCATTGAATATGCAAAAAAATCAGCTATTTTAAAATGTAAAAAAATAGAATATATATATCAAAATTACTTGGACATAACTTACGAAAATCAATTTGACGTTGTAACTCTTATATATTGTGATTTTGGGGTATTAAAGCCGATAGATAGAGAACATCTTCTTTTGAAAATTAGACGCGCATTGAAACCGGATGGCAAGTTGATACTTGATGTTTTTACAATGGACAATTATAGTAATTTTACTGAGGGTAAAAAGATATACTATGAAGAAAGTGGATACTGGAGTATGACTCCATATATTTGTATTGAACGAACATTTCGATATGATGATGAATCTTTATTTCTTGAACAATATATTGTTATTACAGAAACAACATGTAAGTTTTATAATAATTGGAATTGTGCTTTCAATAGAGAGAAAATGCGCAGTCAACTTGAAAATGCAGGATTCAACGAAATTCAGTTCTATAGTGATGCGACGGGAAAAGAGTTTAGCAATAATTGCAAGATGATTTGTATTGTTGCAAGTTAATCATTTAAAAAACTGGTTCTTCAAATTTGAATATTAAGTATAATCGGAGGTAGCAGTATGGTTTTTGAATTTGCTTGTACTAAAGACATTGATAGTTGGATGGAATTGTTAGAATTGGTTAAGGACAATTTCCCGGGATTAGATAAGGAAGCCTATAAAGAAGGGCTTCAATTAAGTATTATAAAAGGGGAGGCTTTGGTTGCGAAAAAGAATGGACTGCTGGTTGGGGCGCTAGATTTTTCGACAGAAAATAAAGAACTGGTTTTTTTAGCGGTTCATCCAGAATATCGTAAAATGGGAATTGCTCAGAAACTTATCAAAAAGATGATATCTATATTTCCAGTAGGAACGCAGATAAGTGTTATTACATATAGAGAAGGCGACTTGCTAGGGCTTGCTGCAAGAAAGTTGTATTTAAAATTTGGATTTGAATGTGGTGAACTGCTTACAGTGTTCGAATATCCATGTCAAAAATTGACTTATAATGTATGATAAGCGCGTTGACCATATGTTATTTGAGTGAATATTCCTGATTGATATCCTGCCGCCAAGGCTCCACCATGTTCAAACGGCATCTTTTTTACACACTCAAGGCATGTTGAGACGGTAGTATTGATGTCAAGGGTATATAAGTAGGTGTGTGGAAAGATCAATAAATAAGGATTTTTCGGGTTTTTCGGGCCGACGCTTGAAAGTTTTGATTTTATCGCTCCGTGGGAACAAGTCCATGGGACGATTTTTTAAGCGTATAGAACAGATTGGATGTCAGGTGTTTGGTACAGAGCAAATTAGATGACGGGTGCTTGTGAGAGAGCAAATCAGATATTTATTTTTGCGAGAGAGTAAGATAGATGTGTATATCTTATTGCGATTAAGATGAATATTTGTCATAATATTCATGAGGAATTTCTCTATATAATTCAATATTACAAGAAATCTATTACTGTGCTTATCTGTAGAACTGCACTAAAACTGAATAGAAAGGAATAATGATTTGGTTAGTAAAAATGAAATTGTTATTTTTACAGATGAAAATCTGGAATTGGAAGTACCGATTACTCCTGAGCGGGATACTGTGTGGTTAACACAAGAACAAATGAGTGCGCTGTTTGAGACTGCCCGTTCTTCAATCGCATATCATATCGGGAACATTTTTAAGGAAAAAGAAGTAGATAAAAGTACTTCTGTCGAAAATTTCGACAGAAGTGAAAATAAGGCATCAAGACCACCAATGTACTATAATCTGGATGTAATCATATCTGTTGGTTATCGAGTCAAGTCTAAACGGGGTGTGGCGTTTCGGAAATGGGCAAATAATGTATTAAAGCAGTACATATTACAGGGCTACGCCGTTAATCACAATCGTATCAAGGATTTGGGGAAAGTGATACGAATTATGAAACGGACGGAAAATAATCTTGATGCCAAGCAAGTGCTATCCGTTATTGAACATTATAATATAGCACTCGACTTGTTGGACGATTATGACCATCAGAAAATGAAGCGTCCAGAAGGAAACAAATCCACTTATATACTCACTTATCAGGAGTGTATGTAAGTCATTGGAACAATGAAGTTTGGAAATGTTTCGGTTCTTTTTGGCAAAGAGAAAGATGATTCGTTTAAAGGAAGCATTGGGAGCATCTACCAGTCTTTTGGTGGAAACGATGTATATTCATCGCTTGAAGAAAAAGCGGCTAATCTTCTTTACTTCGTGACAAAGAATCATAGCTTTGTAGATGGAAATAAGAGAATCGCAGCAACGATGTTCCTCTATTTCCTCGACAAGAATGGCGTATTGTTTGTAGATAAAAAGAAATTAATTGATGATCATACATTAGTTGCACTTACAATTATGATTGCAGAATCAAATCCGGACGAAAAGGAAATGATGATTAGTATTGTTATGAATTGTATTGGAATGTGATTTTGATATTATTCGTTTATCCGTATACACTGTTGCTATCATATTTAGCGGGGATACTTCATGCTAGATTATATTTCAGTAAAACAGGCAGCGGATAAATGGGGAATATCAGAGAGGCGCATTCAAAAACTGTGCGAAGAAACTCGTATTGACGGCGTTATACGTTTTGGTCATTCATGGACAATCCCAAAAGATGCAGAAAAACCTCTTGATAAAAGAAAAGTATCAAAAAATACAGTTAACATTCAGTAAACACTTGGATTGATATAATAAACGGGAATGACGATAGATGGGAGCAAAAATAATGAGATTATTAATAATAGAAGATAACAACGAACTTGCGAACTCTATGAAAACAGGGCTTGAAAAGGCAGGCTTTCATGTGGATGTCTCATATACGGGAACCAATGGGGAAGAAAGAGCTTGTGTGAACGGTTATGATGCGATTCTACTCGACCTCAACCTACCGGACAAGGATGGCATCGATATACTGAAATATTTACGGAAATCAAACATTGAAACTCCCGTTATCATCATTACAGCCCGTGATGAAATTGAAGAAAGAGCCTTGGGGCTTGACCTCGGTGCGGATGATTATTTAACAAAGCCGTTTCAGCTTTTAGAGCTGCGAGCAAGGGTACAGGCAGTCATCCGCCGTTTTCATGGACGAACAAACCCGCTGATCACACTCGGCAGGCTTATAATCAATCCGGCAGCAAGAACAGCGGAGATTG
Source organism: uncultured Oscillospiraceae bacterium (assembly GCA_964549475.1). Lineage (GTDB taxonomy): Bacteria > Bacillota > Clostridia > Saccharofermentanales > UBA5734 > JBBQKF01. The sequence continues at coordinate 494 of CAZJXH010000273.1, read as the reverse complement.
ACGGAAAAGGATTGGAGCTTATGACAAAAGAGTTTGACATTCTTGAATATATCGCTACACGCCATCCCGCAGTGGTATCAAGCGAAGAAATCGTGGAGCATGTATATGACGAAGAATTTGACCCGTTTTCTTCTGTCCTGCGCGTTCATCTTACACGGCTGCGTAAGAAATTATCCAATGCGGCAGGGCATGAGGTACTTATCACCACGCGTGGAAAGGGGTACTCATTAGATGCAGAAATTTAAAAAAATAGGAGCTATAAATATCAAAATCGGTACGGTGATTCTTTTGTATTCGCTGTTTGTCACCGCAGCGTTTATTACTGTTCTATGCGTTTTTCAATATTCAGCGGCAAGCAGTTCGCAAGAGTCTGCAACACAAGGAATTTATACGCTTAACGAAACGGAAATGGCACAGATTTACAGCGAAGGGGGCACACGAGACTGTAAAAATTTTTGTGTAAATCCTTCAGATGGTAAAATATAATAACCATA
>CAZJXH010000272.1:0-4584 GCA_964549475.1 uncultured Oscillospiraceae bacterium | reverse complement strand
AAATACTAAATTCCTGTTATGATGGGGGAGTGGAATTTAAAATTTCATTTTAGGTACATTTTTTCGCTACGGTACAATTGTTTAATATGGATTGAATATTTTCCAAGCCTGTGATAGAATGAAGCCAGTTATTAATCGAATAATACGTTCTGACAGCAAGGAGCATTCTGAGCTGATAGGAAAGAGTCTTGATAGGACGAAACTCGCTTGAGCTTTTATTATCCTCTTTCCTTGTGAATAGGAAGGAGGTTTTTTTATGGATTCCAGAATTGGAGTAGTCGGGATTATTCTTGAAAATCCGGAACAGGATGCGTCGAAAGTGAATGAAATCCTTTCGCAGTATTCACCGATCATCGTGGGGCGGATGGGAATTCCCTACCGTCATAAAGGCGTCTCGGTGATTGCACTGACTGTAGACGGCAGCAATGATGCCATCGGCGCAATGACCGGAAAACTTGGACAATTGAAGCAGGTCAGCGTAAAATCCGCTTTGGCCGCGCCATCAAAGTCCTCTTTAGAAAAATAGAACACAGGAGAGTAAACAATGAAAAAGAATCAATCCAGCAAAAATAGTTCAAGTAAATATAATTTACACAGAGACAATACAAACAAATGGAATCCGGGTAAATATGGGAAAGGAAAATTTGTCCTCACGATTTTTACCATGATTCTGATTTTCAGCATGATCACCGGATGCAAAAGTTCAACTCCGGCCGATTCCTCATCGAATCCGAGCAAAAGCAGCAGCGCCGGCACCTCGGCAAAAGCGACACCGACAAATGCGGTCGTCTACGAGAACCGGCCTCTTATCAAGATTGCCACACTGAAAGGGCCGACAGGCATGGGCATGGTGAAGCTGTTTTCGGATAACGAAGCAAAAACAACCGCTAACCGTTATGAGCCGCTGATTGTAGGGACACCCGACGAAATCGTCGGGAAAATCTCTTCCGGGGAAATCGACATTGCCGCTGTGCCGACCAATCTTGCGGCAACACTTTATAACAAAACAAGCGGGAAAGTCCAGCTTCTTGCGTTGAACACCCTGGGGGTTCTGAATATCCTTGAAAAAGGGGATACCGTGAAATCCATCGCGGATCTGAAAGGCAAAACATTGTATGCCACAGGCAAAGGATCCACACCGGAATTCATTTTGAATTATCTCCTGATACAAAATGGCATTGACCCGGCAAAAGACATCACCATTATCTACAAGACAGAACATTCCGAGCTCGCCACCCTGGCATTATCCGGGCAAGCCAATCTTGTCCTGCTTCCGGAGCCTTTTGTCACAACCGTCCTTTCCAAGAATGCCGGATTCAAAAGCGTAATCGACATGACGGATGAATGGAGTGCGACAACCCGGAAGACCGGTATCAAAGACAGTGTCTTATCTATGGGGTGCGTCATTGTCCGACGAGAGTTCGCCGAGGCTAACAAGGCTGCGGTCGATGCATTTATGGCGGAATACAAGTCATCCATCAGCTATGTGAACGAATCAACAGCGGAGGCCTCGCTGCTGATCGCGAAATATGAGATCATGGCTTCTTCCGCATTGGCGAAAATCGCTATTCCGAACTGCAACATCACCTACATTGACGGCGAAGTGATGAAAACCCAGATTTCAAACCTATATAATGTCTTTTTCATGGCAGATCCGAAATCCATCGGCGGAAAGCTTCCCGAGGATGATTTTTACTACATCAAATAACCTCCGTGCAGGATGCCGAAGCTGCCAACAGGCTACGAAAAGAAATGGAGCATGAGGACACGGCAGGTTGTGTAATAACTCAGGTTGCAACATGGGGACGGTTCTTGTGTTGCATAAACGAAATAAAATGCAACACAAGAACCGTCCCCATGTTGCAACAAAAAACAGGGAGGATGGAACCTTTGATGAAATACAAAGAGTTGAAAAAGAAACCGGCTCGATACAAAAAAGCAATTCTCCGCGTCCTCGTTGTTGTGATTTGGATTCTCATATGGGAAGGGATCAGTCTCCAGGTCAGCCAGGAACTACTGGTTCCTTCTCCTGTCCAGGTGTTTATGAAAATCTTCCAATTGATGCAAACCGCCTCCTTCTGGCAAATCACCGCCTTGACCGTTTCCCGGATCACGATCGGATTTCTTCTAGGATCCGTGGCCGGAGTCCTGTTTGCCATCCTGACAAGCATTTCTCCGGTTGCCAATGCTTTTTTTAAGCCGATTCTCGGCATAGTGAAAGCGACCCCTGTCGCGTCCTTTATCATTCTGGCGCTGGTCTGGATCAAAGGAGGACAGATTCCGGCATTTATCTCTTCCCTGATGGTCTTCCCCATCATCTGGGGAAATGTTGTAAAAGGAATCACCCAGACAGATCCCAAGCTTCTCGAGATGGCTAGGATGTATCATATTAAAAAGCTTGTCATCGTAAAGAAAATATACATTAGCAGTGTGCTTCCCTTTTTTCTCCCGGCGGCGATGACCTCGATGGGGCTTGCGTGGAAAGCAGGAATCGCGGCGGAGGTCCTTTCCACCCCGCAGCTTGCGATCGGCACGGCGATTTATGATGCAAAGCTCTACCTGGAAACCGTGGACCTGTTTGCCTGGAGTATCGTCATCATTGTCATCAGCGTCTTGCTGGAAAAAATAATGCTGTCCATTCTTGGACGGCTGATGCCGGCAAAAGCAGACTAGAGAATGAATAAAAAAGCAGGGATATATGAAAACCCGGCATATGAAAAATCGGTATATGAAAACCCGGAAACATGAATACAAAAGCGATACGGAGGAACGGCCTTCGAAGACTGCAGGGAAGGACAAACGGGATGAGTGACAAATTCAAGAAAATCGAGATTGAAAATCTCACGATAGCCTATCAGGACAAGGTCGTTATCGATCATTTCAACCTGACGCTTCCATCGGCCGGCTGCGTCTGCTTTTTCGGACCTTCCGGAAGCGGAAAGACTACTCTGCTGATGGCCCTCGCCGGATTGAAAAAACCTTCGGAAGGGAGAATCCGTGTACAATGGAGGGAAGAGAATCCCCAGAATGAAAAAACAAAGAATGAAGGCACTCTTCCCGATATTGCCTGTGTTTTCCAGGAGGACCGGTTGATTCCCTGGCTGACCGCACTGGAAAATGTCGCATTCGTTGTACCAAAAGAGAAACCATCCGATCCGTCCATCCCGGAATCCAATCAAAAACAGAATAAAAGCAATTCACCAAAAAAAGAATTTTCGATCGAAACGGCGAAAAAATGGCTTACAAAAGTAGGCTTACAAGAATCAATGAATCTATACCCGGCCCAACTAAGCGGCGGAATGAAGCAGCGGGTCAACATCGCCAGAGCGCTCAGCTTCGATGCGCCTGTCCTTTTACTGGACGAACCGTTCAAAGGGCTGGACGATACGATAAAAGAACAGATCATGGGCATTTTTCAAGAATTGAAAAAAGACAGACTCCTGATCCTTGTCACGCATGACAAAGAGGACGTCCGTCTTTTGGCAGATAAGATCATTCCAATAGAATGACCAGTCCATTCCGATTATTGGAATGAACAAGTAAAACAACCTATCCCATAATAAAGCTTTAAAATCAATATACAAGCGATATTGTGAAGAGGTGATTCAGAGGCATAAATTACCAGCAGCTTCGCACGAAAAGCAGGGAAACGAATCGGATCCATTTAGCGTTGAATCATATTCAAGATTCTGCAACATGGGGACGGTTCTTTTATTTCATAAACGGAATAAAATGAAATAAAAGAACCGTCCCCATGTTGCACCCGTGTTGCATTCAAGGTTCTAATAGACCACAGGAATTACGATTTTTATTGTTTATGATTCGAATGTACGGCTCCTCATTCTTTCGTAAACAATGCGACCAGCCTCTGCCAGAATGTCTTCTTAACCGTTTTGGTATCATCCGGAACATCAATGGTTGCCAGCTTCTGTTCCGGGATGGTCATGACGAACTGAACGGAATGCACCGATACCGACGAATCGGCAAACGATACCGGATTGGCGGCTTCTCCGGAAAAGGAGAAGGCATCCAGTAATCCGGAGGCTTCTTTGATTCCATTCGTAAGCGATTTCTGCCCCTGTACCAGCTTTTCAACCTGATCCGGAAGCGTTGTGGTTTTCACACGGAGATCCGCCATGCCTTGACTGAGCTGGCTCATTCCCTGACTTGCCTTTGCCATTCCGGTCACAAGGTCATTGCCCTGTGTGGACAAATAAGCGAATCCGTCCGCCAGCTCTTTTGCTGAACTCGAAATCTGGGAAATGGCGCTGAAATAGCGATCCAAAGAAACCCCGAAAGCGGTAAGCCCTCCCTTCAGCCCGGTGATCTGCTGAGCGTAAAGAGTCTGCTGTTCAACCGGAAGCGAGGCCAGCAAAGGACTCATGCTGTCCAGAAGCGTCGCGACATTTCCGGAAAGAGAAGCATAGCCCTGGCTCAATGCCGCCGAGTTGGCCGAGATTTGCGCCAGCCCTTGCGAAAACTGTGTCATGTTGCCGGACAAAAGGAGAATCCCGTTCTGATAATCATGAAGGCCTGCATCCAAAGCCTGCTGTCCTTTGGCAAGCAATTTGCCGGAATCGGACA
>CAZJXH010000271.1:0-4589 GCA_964549475.1 uncultured Oscillospiraceae bacterium | reverse complement strand
TTCAACCGCTTTCCCTGATAATTGGTATATGCGATTGGCCAGGGATTGCATCCCCGTATCTTATTGTAGATTGACAGGACAGGATTGTTCCAGTCAATCCATCCGTCTTCCTTCGTGATCAGCTTGACCGATGTCGCGCGGGCTTCCTCCTGCCGGACCGGTACAATCCGGCCTCTGCAGTAATCCAGAATCACATCGGATAGAACATTCGCTCCCGTCACAGCGAGCAGTTCCATCAATTCGCCGGTGTTGATGTCAAAAGGAATCTCCATGCTGATCTGGTGCAGAATGTCTCCCGTGTCCATTCCTTTGTCCATTTTCATAATGGTGATTCCGGTCCGTGTATCCCCATTGATGATACACCAGTGAACCGGCGCTGCTCCGCGGTAAAGAGGAAGCAGGGACGCGTGCACGTTGACGGCGCCGAATCGTGGAAGTTCCAGAATCGATACGGGAAGAATCCGTCCATACGCCGCTGTGACGATCAAATCCGGGGATAGTTCCCTAAGCTGCTCCAGAAATTCCGGCGTCCTGATTTTTTCGGGCTGAAAAACAGGAATCTGCCAGGAAAGAGCCGCCGTCTTGACCGGCGGAGGGGTTAAGACCATATGTCTGCCCTGCGGTTTGTCCGGCTGGGTGACAACCCCGACAATCCGGTAGGATCCGTGGATCAATGCCATCAGAGACGGAACGGCAAAGTCCGGCGTCCCCATGAAAATCACACGCAGCGATTCCGGCGTGATGCGGTTATTGTTTTGTTCTCTTTCAGTCACTTTTCTCCTCATGATCGCACCTAATCATCGTTTTCAGTGCTGATGACTTTGTCGCGGAATAAGATCCCATCCAGATGGTCGTATTCGTGGGAAGTGCATATCGCAGCGATCTCTTCTCCTTCATAGACGAATTCTTCGCCATGGCGGTTCAATGCCTTGATTTTCACATAAGCGGGCCGGAGCACTTCGCCTTCGAATCCGGGAATGGACAGGCAGGCTTCGCAGGAGATCTGTTCGCCTTTTTTTGTGAGAAAGACCGGATTGATAAATTCAAGAAACCCCTTCTGGTCATGGAGATCCATGACAAAAATACGCTTGAGGACCCCCACCTGCGGTGCCGCAAGACCGATTCCGTTCGCGGCATATAATGTGTCCCTCATATCGTCGAGTAAAGCCCAGCATTTCTCATCGAATACGGTCACTTCTTTTGCTGTCTTTCGTAAGATATCATCGCCTTCAATAATAATTTTTCTTAGCGCCACTTGGATTCCACCAGCCCTTTCTATGATCAATCATTTTATTTTCCTATTATACATAAAAATCGTCCAATAATCTACTGCATGTTCATGAAACCAGGGCATCATCAGAGCATATGAAAAGGATTCAGGTCAAAAGACACCATGACCGTCCCTCCGGTATCCATCCGCTGAACCAATTCGAAGTAGGCCGCCACGTCCTCTTCCAACCGGCCTTTCAGCACAAGCCGGTAACGAAAGCGGTCCCTTATTTTATAAATCGGAGCTTTGGACAAATCCATCACTTCCACCTGACGCATTTCGCTTGGCTGGTCACAGCGGTCTTTTGCACATTCCTTCAATTCAAGCTGGATTTTTTTTGCGGCTTCGACCGCGTCCCTTTCATCCGCTGAAGAGATGACAATCACGCCAATCACGCCGAAAGGAGGGTATTGCATCGCTTTCCGGAAGGCGATCTCTTGTTGATAGAAGCCGGCATAATCCTGCCTGGAGGCAAAAACAACCGCATAATCGTCCACGTTATAGGCCTGTATGATGACATATCCCTTCTTCTCCCCTCTGCCTGCGCGGCCGGCTGCCTGGGTGATCAGCTGGAATGCGCGTTCTGAAGAGCGGAAATCCGATATTCCCAGCATCAGATCCGCCGAGAGGATTCCAACCACCGTGACATTGGGGAAGTCATGGCCCTTTGCAATCATCTGCGTGCCGATCAGAATATCCGCGTCTCCCCGTTCAAACTGATCGAGAATCCTGGCATGTGATCCACGCCCGGTTGTCGTATCCTGGTCCATTCGCAAAATAGTCCGGTCCGGAAATTCTTTTTTGCACAATTCCTCAATCTGCTGTGTGCCTGCTCCGAAACCCCCGATTCTGGGGCTCCCGCAATTCGGGCACTTCTTCGGAACCGGATGGATATGGCCGCAATAATGGCAGATCAGTCCGTTGTTGGCGGAGTGGTAGGTCAGGGAGACACTGCAGGAAGCACATTTCGGCACGAATCCGCAATCCCTGCAAAGATAGAATCCGGAATGTCCCCGGCGGTTCAGAAACAGGATGACTTGCTCCTTTTTATCGAATGCCTCCAGTATTTTCTGCTTTAAAACCCGGCTGAACACGCTGCGGTTCCCGCAGGCAAGCTCTTCTCTCAGATCGACGATTTCGACCGATGGGAGCGTTGCGTTCCCCACTCGTTTGGTCAGTTCCAGAAGCGTGGACTGTCCGGTCTGTGTCTGATAATAAGTTTCCACCTTCGGGGTCGCCGATCCCAGGATCACCAGTCCGTTTCGATATTTCATGCGCATCCGTGCAATTTCCACCGCATGATATTTGGGATGGGTTTCGGATTTATACGTGGTTTCCTGCTCCTCGTCAACAATGATGCATTTCAAATCCCTGATCGGGGCGAATACGGCGGACCTTGCACCGACAACAATGTTGAACCGCCCTTCGATCATGGCTTGCCACTGTTCGTATTTTTCTTTCGGTGTCAGCCGGCTGTGCAGGACGCAGACCGTCTCGCCGAACCGGGCTTTCATCCGTGAGATCATTTGAGGTGTCAGGGAGATTTCCGGGACCAGCAGGATGGCTCCCGCGCCTTTCTCCATGAAAGACTGGATAACTTGCAGATAGACTTCTGTTTTACCGCTTCCGGTTATTCCATGAAGCAAAAACTCGCGATATCGGTCCGGATCCGCATCAAGAATCGTCTGGATGACGGTTTGCTGCTCTTCGGTCCTCAAGAAAGGTTCCTGCAAAACGGATTCGTCCGGCAGTTCTATCCCGGGTTCCTCTGCCATCCGGCCGTAAGCGATGACTTGCTTTTTTGCCAGCGTGTTCAAAGTGGACGGGGTGATCTGGCATGCGTTCAGAATTTCGGAGACCTGCGCTTCTTCACATTCCAGCAAAAACTCGACCACCCGGATTTGATTGATTTTATTGAATTCTCCGGAATCCATCATCACCAGGGCTTCCTGGGGATTGCACAGATAAGCGGTCCGGTTCGTCCTGCTTTTCGCGCCGACTTTGGGCGGAACCATCAGCCGGATGGCGTCGCCATACGTGCAGGTATATTTCTTGCGCATCTGCCGCGCCAGATGGATCTGGTCGGTCCGGAGGGCCGGGCAAGGCGTATCAATCTCCAGAATGGGCTTGATGAAAAAATCGTTCTGCTCTTCAACTAAGACAGCAAGCACATATCCTTCCTTGCTGATATTGCCCTTTCCGAAAGGAATCGAGACCCGGGCGCCGACACAGATCGTCGACTCGAGCCCGGTGGGGACGGAGTAGGTATATTCCTTATCAAATTCTTTTGTGGATTCTTTTAAAACAACTTTGATATTCATAAGCACTCCTTCCATCTTGAATCGTCCCGCTGCTTCCCGTTTATTTCAGTCTATTTCAGTCTATTTCTCCAATCATTTCCTCCCGTATGATACCGATTTTTTTCCCGTTCATGATACCGGCGGAATAATGGATCCATTTCTTTGATCTGTCATGCCAGCAGGGAAAAAAGGTCGATCTGTGTCGTTTCCGGCATATCCTCCAGGCATCCCTGCGCCGCAAGCAGAGCAAGCAGAGAATCCCCGATTCCCGCTTTTCTGGCAAATTCCTCTCTGGACAGGAATTTGTCCACTCCGGCTCTTGCATCGACAATATTTCCTGCCACCGTCTCACTTAAGGACGGAAGGGTGTTCAGCGGAGGACGGATCCTTTTTTCGGAAACCTTTTTAAAACGGGTTGCCTCCGACTCGTAAATATCGACCGGCAGGAACTCCACGCCTCTGCAGTACATCTCCTCGATCAGTTCCAGAATGTAGTAGGTTTTTTGGGCTTTGTCGATGGAGACGTCTTCCTCTTTCCCCAGGATTTTCAATGTGATTTTTTCTTTTTCACGGAAACTCGGATATAGCTTTTCACGGTAATGCCGCACGGTTTCCATTCCTCTGCACATCAGGCGGGAATCAAATTCATCCGCACGGATAGTGAAAAAGGCACAATAATATTCTGCGACATGGTAGACTTTGAACCATGCGATCCGGAGGGAGGAGATCGAATAAGCGGCCGCATGGGCTTTGGGGAACATATACTTGATTTTTTTACAAGATTCGATGTACCATTCCGGAACGTGATGCTCTTTCATCAGATTTTCCTGCTCCTCGGTCAGGCCTTTCCCTTTCCGCACTTTCTCCATGATCACGAAGGCGGATTTAGGCGGAAGCCCCCAATGCATCAGGCTTGTCATGATGCTGTCACGACATCCGATCACCTCAGAAACCGAGCAGGTGCCGCTGCGGATCAGGTCCTGTGCATTTCCTTTCCAGACATCGGTCCCATGGGAAAG
>CAZJXH010000270.1:0-4639 GCA_964549475.1 uncultured Oscillospiraceae bacterium | reverse complement strand
TTATCTGGCATTAACCACTTGAAATGTCATATAAAAGAGAAATATAAATTCAGGATGGAGGAATTATTATTAAAATATTAAATTATGGTTCGCTAAATATAGACTACGTTTATACATTAGACCATTTTGTTCAATCCGGAGAAACGATTTCTGCTGATAACCTGGAAATGTTTTGTGGAGGGAAAGGATTGAATCAATCAATTGCTTTGGCAAAGGCTGGAGCCAGTGTTTATCATGCGGGAAAAATCGGGGATGACGGGATGGCTTTAGTCGAAATGCTTAACGTGAACAACGTGAATACCGACCTTATCAGACAGACTAAATCAAAAAGCGGGCATGCTGTAATTCAAGTTAACAAGTCAGGTCAAAACAGCATCATTTTATATGCAGGTGCGAATAGAGAGATTACGAAAAATGAGATTGATTCTGTACTGGAAAATTTTTCAGCCGGGGATTTTCTTTTATTACAAAATGAAATAAACAATTTAGGATATATCATTGAAAAATCTTACAATAAGGGGATAACGATTGCCTTGAATGTTTCCCCGATAAACGCAGAAATAATGAATATTCCACTAAATCGAATAACTTACTTTTTTATCAATGAGATTGAGGGGGAAGCAATTACCGGTGAAAGTGAAAATGATAAAATAATGAAAAAATTTCTGAAAATGTATCCGGATTCAAAGATAATTTTAACGTTAGGCAAAAACGGGGTTGTATATAGAGACAGGATAGAAGAAATCAGATATGGTATATTTGATGTTCCTGTTGTTGATACAACAGCAGCCGGAGATACGTTTACCGGCTACTTCATAGCCTCCGTTTCAGAAGGATCCACCACACGGGAAGCGCTGCGCATTGCTTCTGCAGCCTCATCATTATCAGTATCACGAAAGGGAGCATCAATATCGATACCGGATATTGATGAGGTAAAAAATTATTTGGGGAACCATTCTTTATTCTCAACGTATTGATACAGATCAAATAGTCCAGATAACCATAATATAAAATTATTGAACCATTTCCATATATACAGCATACAGCATGTGTTTATAATGAAGATAGGAGCGCTCTAAAAATAAAATAGGAAAAACGATCCCTATGAACTGGTATGGATCGTTAGGCATTTCTGAAGAAGTAGAAGAAATGCACCTCTCTGAAAGTTCTAAATAAAAAATATACAGGAGGGAACTTAAATGACATTAAAAAAAATAATGGTTTTATTTTTTACGTGCTCCCTTATCATCGTCTCGTTTTTTGGCGTACCGGTGTCTGCGGTCAATACGGTCTATTATGTCAGTTATTCTACTGGCAGCGACAGTAACAATGGAACCAGTTCAACAACTCCTTGGAAGACTTTAGCAAAAGTCTCATCATTGAGTTTTGGTTCGGGAGACCAGATCCTGTTAAAATGCGGGGATGAGTGGAATGAAACACTGACCCTGAATGGCGGTGGAACCATGAGTAATCCTGTCTATGTGGGTAAATACGGGACAGGGAACAGCCCGATGATTTCGCCAGAAAGCAATGATGTCCATTGCATCAGAATTTTGAACCAGGCCGGGTTCAAAATCGAAAATCTTGATTTATGTAATGCAATGACAGGCATCTACATGGAGTATATCAATAGTTATGGTTTCGATTATGTTGAAATCAACAACTGTTATTTCCATGCAATAAATGATACATATAATACAAATCCGAACCGATACAACCACTTTTCAGCAGGCATCAACTTTGCATCCTTCCATGGGACTGGAGGAGATTATACTGCGCTGACCAATCTGAAGGTCAGCAACTGCACTTTTAATAACTGCAATGTCGGGTTTTGGTCCGGATCCCCCTGGTCAAGGGTCAACCAATCGACAGGTTTCCTTGATAGTGGCTATTGCATGTACATGGGCGATTCTGTTTTTTTGAATATGGCAGCAACAAACTGTAAGCAATGGGGGTATTCCTTCCAATGGTTTAAAACAGCAACCATGAACAATTGTGACACCTATAATGTTGGATGGGGTACCAACCAGTATGGGTGTGCCGGAATTCTTGTGGGATGGAGCAGAGCGGTTACTCTCGACTATTGCGATGTCTTCTGGACATACCGAGGCAACCAGGATTTCGATGGAATCGGGTTCGATTTTGAAGGGGGAGGAAACTCCACACAGAACATCTATTATCGAAACTCAAGGGTGGAATATACAGATGGATGCGGTGTCTACTTTTTTCATAACGGTGGTGTCGGCGGGACAGCCAGTGCGCTGGTTGAAGCCTGCAGTATCAGCTATTTCGGACAGAATCCCGGCAATACCTATGGATCGAGTGAAGGAATCAAGTTCTGGGATGGAACCAGTCAGACTTGGTCGACAGGGAATATCCGGTATAACACTTTCAATAGGGACAACAGCCGGGAGTTCTATAACGGATACCCCGGTGCGGTGAATGGATTTTATTTCTCGAATAATACTTATAATACGGTGGATTCGCCTTGCTTATGGGATTTTGGCTATATGAATGGAAGAGAGAATTGGGCATGGCAAAGTAACAGTCTAGGAATAGGCATGTCACAGGACACTCTGGATCTGACAATCACCGGCTCTGATCCTTATATGATGGGACCTGCCATCCGTTTAACTGCATCAAAGAAGAAATTTATCCGGATTAAGATGAAAAATAATTCTTCTTCCACCACGGCAGAGCTTTATTGGTTGACATCAACCGACCAGAATTGGAATGAAAATAAAAAACAACAGTTTACGATCATCGCCAATGATAATAATAATACGGAATATCTGATCGATCTTTCTGCAAACAATTTCTGGAGCGGAACCATCACCAAAATAAGGTTGGATCCATCCCTTTCCACAAGCGGTTCCTGCAATGTAGATTATATCAATATTCAGGAGAAAATCTGGAACTTCAATGCGACTTCGGAAAGCTGGTATGCAAACAATGATAACCAGTCCTTCGCTTGGCAGACGGGTGGTTATGTGGGGGGAACATATGCGGGAAGCGGCGATCCCCAGATATTTTCCTCGAACAATCTGGGGCTTGATATATCCAATGCGAAGACGATCGAAATACGAATGAAAAATTCAACCAGTACGACATCTGCAGACATCTATTTTGTGACATCTGCAGATACCACATGGAACCAAGCGAAAAATAAATCTTTTTCAATCACTGCCAATGACCCGAACTACACAACCTACTCCATTGATATGTCGACGGTTTCTGGATGGACCGGGACGTTGAAACAGCTCAGGGTCGATCCTTCCAGCTCTGCAACGAGTGGATCGTTCAGCATTGATTATGTCTGCATCTATAAATAACTAGGAAATTTGAGATCTGTGGCATTGCATCAAGCTGTGTCACAGATCTTAAATTATGCTATTTCTACAATCCTCCTCTTTATTCATAAAAAATTTTCATCGACGAGCTTAGTTTGATAAATTTTCTGAAGAAAGGTCAAGGACACCATGAAAAACATCCCGACATGGTTCAGAGAAACGAATGTAAAAAGAAGTTTGTTCCGATTTAATGTCGTTTTTCTTATTGTAACCATAATTCTACTGGCTCTGCTCGTTTTCTATATCACTCAGATTGTCTTCAAGCAAGTTGATAAGGTAAATCAGGAGGGAACCCACATCATCGCATGGATGAACAATAACCCCATACGGCAGTATGAATTGAACTATTTCATTGAAAAAGAAAAAAACCGTTTTTTACCAATTCTGATGAAAGACCAGCAGACTACCGGCGATATCGACTGGACAGCTATAATCGATGACGTCAAGGTGATGGATACGATCAAGTCGAATGCGGCAGAGCAGGTAATGAACTACAATGCTGTATTGATGAAAGCAAAAGAGAAAGAAATTCAACTAGAGGCATTCGAAGTTAAAAATATTTCCAGATGCGTTGATGACGATTTGAACATGGGTGACAACACCTACCAGCAGAATTTTCTGGCACGGATGGGGGTATATAATGTAGGTCAATATCTGGAAATGAAAAAGGGAGAAGCTCTGACCGAAAAATATAAAATGATAACCCTCTCCAGTCTTATTATAACAGAAGAGGAGATTTCGGATTACTATAAAAAACATTTGAACAAATATCAACTAGATCATTACGACGAGATCCAGGTCATTTTCATTAAGGATAGAGAAAAAGGAACCCAGATTTATAATGATATTATGGAACATAAAATCAGTTTTGAAACAGCTTATGATATATACTGCGAAGTTGACTTCAAAACACAGAAAAGTGGAATTATGGATCCTTCCGCAGGAAAGCTTTATTATCAGTTGATGGCTTTGCTGGATGAACGTCATATTAAAAAAAATGAAACGACGAATATTTTGATGAATTTCAGCAGCTATATCGTAATGCGGAAAGGAACAATGAAAAGTACAACTGCGCCAATTGCGCAAGTTCGGGATGCTATTATAGAAGAACTGCTGAATGAAAAAGATCTGGATCTGGTCGTACAATACCGGAAAGCGTATAAAACAACCTGCAATTTCAATGATGCAACATCGGACTAGATTACTTTATCATCCAACAAGGGAAATCACAATTGCGCTGACCATCCAACAGGAATCGTGAATCGGGTCAAATATTGACAAGTGGGATA
>CAZJXH010000269.1:0-4654 GCA_964549475.1 uncultured Oscillospiraceae bacterium | reverse complement strand
ATTTTTAAATGTGCTATTTTAATAATATATATTTAGTGTTTTTACCTGTGTTGGATATTTTCAATGCGCCGGACTTTGTGAGCTGTTTAAGCAATCGACCGGCGGCTGTCTGACCAATATGCAAAGACAATTCAACGTCCTTGCGATTGATTTCAGTCTGTTTGTTAAAAAGATCTAAAATAGTTTGTTCTGATGCGGAATATTTTTTTTGTGCCGCATAAAAATTCAAGTTTGGTAAAATGATTTTAAATGCATTATCCGTTGTTTCAATAGTTGGTTTTACATTTTCACCTTCATATGATTTCATGATTTTTGGCATGCCTGTACCATAAGCTTCAATCAATGATAAACGGTAGAATATATTTGCCAGACTCTCATTTCTTGTTATAGAAATACCCAGCATAATATCGTCAAAGGTGATTCCTTTCACTAGACCACCAATCGAAACAAATTCAATATGATTGTCAAAAATACTGATCAGTGTACTGCCACTAAACGAATAATCTCGGTGTACCAGCGCATTCAATAATGCTTCACGAATGGCTTCAACAGGATAATCCCGCGCATCTGTACGATATAAACCTGAAATTTCAGCATGAGTTTTATTATATCTGTCAATAAAGTCATAAGCATCGTTCATCTGCTTTAATATGGAGCCTTTCAGCTCTTGGCGATCCTTGAAAACGGACTTATCTGTTCCCTCAAAAACGGCAAGTTTGATGCTGTGAACACATTGATCGGAAAGTAGCAGCCCAAGATTTGTAAAAATACCATCGATAGTCATCATTCTTAATGTTTTATAATTACCTTCATCAAATGGAATTTTGCGATTTGTAAATTCTTTGGCTGCTTCAACAAAGGTTAGTTCTTGAATAAGGGAACGGACTTCTTCGTATTTTTCTCCATCGGATTCTTTAATCATTCTTATAATTGCTGCTTCCGTTGCTGGAACAGTGGAAGCACCATGACGTACAAAAACGCCTTCCGGTCTTATGCCTTTCACTGATAAGTAGTATGGGCAGGCCGTGCCTTTTTGTACAGTTACCTTGACAACATTCTGCCCTCCAATTTTTTCCAATTCATAATTTACAAAAAGCGTAATATCGGGTTTGATTGTATCACGAATAGAATTTGATACTTTTAGCATTGTTCCATCAATGTCATCCACCCCGGGGATGGAGCCGTCATCGTTGATTCCAATATATAAATTTCCACCTTTCGTGTTAGCAAAAGCAATGATGCTTTTCTTTATCTCATCAACATATTCTCGCTTGAATTCAGTGGTTGCATTCTCAATAAACTCCATATTTTGCTCCATTTCTTTGTTCTTGTCATAATACTAACACATTCTAACCTTTCTTGTCAAGGAGACGTGTTAGTATTGATGCCGAGAAATAGTTAAAATAATTAATATTTGAATATGAAGAAAGGCAGAAAACACTGTAGTTTACTGACTTTCTTGGTGGAGCCACGTCTCCACCACCTCATGGAAAACAAAAAGAACGCCGGGTAAGGGCGTTCTTTTTGTTTTCGTTTACAATTGTGTGTCAGGCGTTCGAAATAAATGCCAAATTAACATTCGTTTATTTATTAATCTATTCCTCAAAGAGTTAAAACATAATTAAAAAAATTAGTTATTACCATATACAGTAAAAACTTGACACAAAGTGGATCTTTTAGTAAAATAAGGTAGTAACACAAAGGAGGATGGATGATATGATTAGTAGGGAACGGTATATAAAACAATTAATTGCATATAAGGATAATAAAATCATCAAGGTTATAACTGGGCTAAGACGGTCAGGGAAATCCACCTTATTGGAACTCTATAAAAATTATTTAATTGATCATGAGGTTGATCCCAATGCCATTCAACATATTAATTTTGAACTATACGAATATTATGATATTAAAAATGATCATGATTTATATCAATTGATTAAGGCCAATATTGTTGATGGCAAGAAAAACTATGTTTTATTGGATGAGATTCAAGAGGTTGAGAATTGGGAAAAAGCGATAAACGGTCTCTCCGTGGAATTGGATCTTGATATCTATATTACCGGTTCAAATGATTATCTTCTTTCCTCAGAACTATCGACTTATCTTTCAGGGCGATATGTTGAAATCAAGATGCTTCCATTATCATTCAGCGAGTACTACATATATTATAAAGATTCAGGGATATCTAAAGATGAATTATTTAGTCAGTATATGAAATATGGCGGATTACCTCAATTAACGACCTTACCTATTGATAGTTCAATCATCAATGGATTGTTGGACGGTATATACAATACAGTCATTTTGAAAGATATTGTTGATCGCAACAAGATAAAAGATATTGATTTATTAAAACGTATATTCCGGTTTCTATGTTCCAATATCGGAAGTGTTGTCTCCGCAAACAGTATAAGCAGATACATTTCAAAAGCATCAAAACTGGATAAAGACATCCGGCCTGCAACTATTTTAAATTATTTATCGATGCTAGAGAATTCGTTTATCATATACAGAAGTGACAGATATGATATTAAAGGAAAAGAAATATTGAAGTCGCTTGAAAAGTATTATGTTGTAGATTTAGGAATCAGAAACAATATCTTAGGTTACACCAATACAGACTATGGACACATGCTTGAAAATATAGTTTATTTTGAATTGTTAAGAAGAGGTAATAGTGTATTCATAGGAAAATATGAAAATCTAGAAGTGGATTTTGTTGCTATAAACCAAGACGGCAATAAATATTATCAAGTGGCAGAATCCATTTTGGGTGAATCGACAAGGGAGAGAGAGTTTAAATCTCTGGAATTGGTTAAAGATAATTATGAAAAGACAATACTGACGATGGATAAAGTATATCCTTCAAATAAAGATGGCATTAAGATCTTAAATGTAATTGATTTCTTGCTGGAAGAATAAAAGGTTGGAACAAATATCTTAAAATTATGCAAGAAGAAATTGCTGATATTTTACTGGCAGAGACGTGGCTCCACCACCTCATGGAAAACAAAAAGAACACCGGGGAAGGGAGTTCTAAAATATTACACTTTCTTTGTATGTGGAGATCTCCACCACATTTACCGGAACAAAAAAGACACTAGGCAGTTACTCTTAGCGGTTCTCCAAAAAATCTGGTTGGAGCAACTCCATCAACTGACTGGAACAAGAGAAGAACACGAAGCGAGTGTTCTTTCTTGTTCAATTTACTGTTTAATGGAGTCCGTCTCCACCACTTTACGGAAAATAAAAACGAGCACCAAGCAGGTACTCGTTTTTATTTTTGTTTACATTTGTGGTGGAGACGAAGAGGATCGAACTCTCGACCTCTGCGTTGCGAACGCAGCGCTCTCCCAGCTGAGCTACGCCCCCAAGGACAACAGTGATATTATAGCATAAAAAATTTTTATTACTAGATTAATATCGAAATTTTAAAGAATTTTGGACAAAAAATTCAAAAATTTTCAATTGCCAAAGTAAAATCTGCCACTATGTACCTTGACATGTATTTTAGTTGAAGATAAAAATGGAACATGAAATGAAAGAACCGTCCCTATGTTTCATCCTTAAATTCCCAATGTTCCACCTCGGAATCAAGCTTGCTTGATCTTAATTCGAGAAAGGACATGTCGGGATAGGAAAAAAATCGGAAGGGGACGATGACACACCCTAAACCGCGGGAGATATACCCAATGATTCCACTCTTTTCATATGCACCTTTGCGGAATCCCAGTTTTGGCATTATTTCTTTTCTCAGGATGCGATATTCCAGATGAAACGGCATCCAGATCTGACCGCCGTGAAAATGGCCGGACAGGAGGAAGATTGGAGGAATAAATCCGGATTTTTGTGATTGGATGGGTAACGATGAAAAGGGGTGTTGTAACGGAACAGGTTGCGGTGAGACGGTATGCGGGGACTGGTCAGGCAGTAAAAAGATGGAATCGGGATTATGAGCCAGTACAACATGGGAACAGAAATTATCATCGGATTTTTTGCCGATTGGCGACTCTGCGGTGATCTCTTCAGAATATGGAATAGAAGATTCGATAGGAGTCTTAATAAGAGTTTCGATAGGAGATTCGATAGGAGTCTCAATAGGAGATTCGATGGAAAAATTGATAGAAGTCGCAACAGGAGCTCCAATGGAAGTTTCGACAGGAGATCTTGACTTGATTCGATTCATCCGCGCGGATTCATAGGAGGGATTTCCGATTCTGAGGTCCTCCAGTCCCAGCAGAAGCCAGTCGGAGCGGTCCGCTGCTTTAAGCGAAATGCTTTGATTGTGGAGTAAGACAATTCCGAGACCGGACAATTGGCGATTTAATTTGATGTAATGGTCGTGATTTCCCAAGATTGCATAGAAAGGGACATTGGCTTCTTTCGCGAGGGCAGAGAAAAAAGCCATGAATTCAAGAGCCTTTTCCTGATCGCTTCGATTGCAGGTCATATCCCCGGCGAAAAGAAATGCATCGACCGGGGAGGATAAAATTGCTTTCCGGAATTTTTTCTTTGAAATGTGACAGCCTTTTGCGTGCAAATCACTGAAAAGAAGCACACGCAAGGATTGGGATCCCTCACCAAGCACAGAAAAAGAGACAACCAGCTGGAATGTCTCATAGATCCCTCTGAAACGGAACAAGAGGGCGAA
>CAZJXH010000268.1:0-4714 GCA_964549475.1 uncultured Oscillospiraceae bacterium | reverse complement strand
GAAAGATGTCTACGAAAAAATACAGAAAGGCTCCAGTGTGTCTGTCGCTTTCCGGGACCATGCGAAACGCTTTCCGGATTTGTTTCTTTCCATGCTGGAAGCGGGGGAGGCATCGGGCAATCTGGATTCCGCCTTACAACGGATGGGCGTCTCCCTGACCAAGCAGCATAAGCTGTCCCAGAAAGTGACCAGTGCGATGGTCTACCCGGTTATTCTGAGCGTGGTCGCACTCCTGGTGGTTTTCTTCCTGCTGATCGCCGTTGTGCCGACTTTTGCAGGCATGTATGCTTCCAGCAAACAGGAGCTTCCGGTTCTGACAAAAATCATGCTGGGGCTTGGCGCTTTTATGTCCAAGAATTTTGTGATTATTCTCATCGTAATCATTACCCTGGTTGTCGTGGTTCGAATGGTCCTGAAGTTCGAAAACGTACGCTATTCGCTGGATCGGACGAAACTTAAGATTCCGGTCATGGGCAAACTGCTCCTCCAGATCATCACCTCCCGTTATACCATGAATATGTCGACTCTGCTCAGCTCGGGAATTTCACTGACGCAGGCGCTGGATATCACCTCCCGGAATCTGGGGAATGCCTATGTCAGCAAAAGCGTCCATTCGATCATCAACGAAGTCCGTTCCGGGAAGGGACTCACCACCCCGCTGAAGGATCTTCATATCTTCTCCCCCATGGTGATTCAAATGACACAGCTCGGGGAAGAAGCGGGGACGCTGGATGAACTGCTCTCCCAGACGGCGGATTTCTATGAATCCGAGGCGGATTCCGCAACGACCAAGCTGACGGCTCTCATCGAACCCGTTATTATTGTTGTCATGGGCGGACTGGTATTGACCATCATCCTGTCGATCCTGCTGCCGATGTTCGGAATGTATTCCATGATCGGCTGAGGAAATGTCCGGACGAGTCCGAATAACCTCATATTACGTTTATACTACAAAAATGCTACGATGGTCAAACCCTATTGACAAAGGCATTTCACAAGATTATCATGGCTGTATAAGTGCAATAAAGTATTTCATTAACATTTTTAAATTAGTAATGGAGGATAAGACTATGAAAATCATGAACCAGAAAAAGAAAAAGGGCTTCACCTTGATCGAACTCATCGTCGTCATCGCAATTCTTGCTATTCTGGCTGCTGTTGCCGTACCAAGCTTTATCGGGATTACAGATACCGCCAGAACCGCACAGGAAAACGGAGCGGCTGCGGAGTTTGCCAACGCGATCAATATTTACAATACATCGGAGACAACCAAAATCACTTTAGCAACGATGGGAACGACACAGAAGGACTTGGATGCACTAATTAAAACGTTGTCAGAAGCAAAAGCAGGATCTCTTGCGCCAACCCTGTCCGGTGATATCAATGCAGCGAATGTATATGCTAAAATTGTCGTCAGCAGCACCGGTGTCGCAACTATTAAGAAATAGCAGTGAATTATTTCTTGAAGTATTGATTTGACTTAGTCTAGAATGTAAAACTCCCAACGCCTGTTGGGAGTTTTTTTAAGAGATTCACCACCATCGTCATTTGACCGGAATCCAATCGATCAGAGGAGGAATCGGATGTTTTGGTATATTTATATGGGAGCCCTGGTTTTTCTTTTCGGCATGATGATGGGATCGTTTTACAATGTGTGCATCCATCGCATTCCCAACTCCTTGTCGGTGATCACGCCGCCGTCTCATTGTGAAAACTGCGGACATCTCCTTAAGCCGCTTGATCTGATTCCAATTATGAGCTGGATTCTGCTGGGGCGGAAATGCCGGTACTGCAAAGCCCCCGTCTCCGCCCGGTATGCACTGGTCGAGCTGTTGACGGGAGTGCTGTTTGTTCTGCTGTATTTGAAATTCCAATTAACCGGACAATTTCTCCTTTACCTTGTTTTTGGGTCCATTCTCCTTCTTGTCGCGTTTATTGACATCGACCATCGAATCATTCCGGACCGGTTCATCGTCATGGGATTGATTCTTGGCGTCATCAGCCTGGTTATCCCGGCGATTTCACTGCTTTCAAACGGCACCCTGCCTTCGGATTCTGTGAACGAAAGCGTTTTTGTTCAGATTGTATCGGCCATTCCGTGGAAAGAGGCTCTATTCGGGGCTCTGATCGGCGGAGGCAGCTTGCTTCTGGTCGATCTCCTAGGCCGTATTTTTTATAAAAAAGAAGGAATGGGATTCGGCGATGTGAAGCTGATGGGGATGGCAGGCCTTTTCCTTGGCGTTCAAAGAACGGTCGTGTCGCTTCTGGTTGCCATCTGGGCTGCAGCGATCGTTGGGATTATTGTTCTTCGCATAAGAAAAGAAAAAACGGACCATTATATGCCGTTCGGGCCGTTTCTGGCGGCCGGGTGCGTCCTTTCGATCTTCTTCGGGAAAGAGCTGATTCGCTGGTACTTATCTTTTATATAGGAATTTACCCCGATATTTGCTATAATAAATTGAAAATTAGTTTTGACTTGAGTTGCATAAGGAGGCAAAACATGGGAGTCATTCAAAAAAACTTAGTTGGAATTGATATCGGCACAAAAAATATCAAAATGGTGAAAGTGAATGCCAGGGGGAAGGTAACGCATTATTCCTATGTGGATCTCCCCGAAAAAATTATCGTCAATGGAAAAATCGAGTCAAAACAGATGCTGATTGAAACACTCAAACTGGCAAGAAAAAAGCTGGGCACGTCCTTCAAGCATTGTGTTTTGTGCTTGAACAGCCCGGAAGTCGTTATCCGCCAGATTGTCATTCCACAGATGGAAGAGAGCTATATCCACAAGAATATCCTCCTGGAGCTTGCGGATTTTCTGCCGATCAGCCCGGACCGGTATGTGATCGACTATTTTATCACGGACCGGATTGAAACCGAAGAAAAGAAGCAATTCCAGATGCTGGTTTTCGCCATTCCCACCGAAACGGTCCAGGCGTATGCCTCCTGCATCAAAGCCGCCGGATTCGCACTGCATTATATCGATATCATGGAAAACGCCTATGAGAAACTGTTCCGGATGCTCAAATCGAAAAGTATCATCAAAGAGAAGAATTATGCCTGCCTGTATATCGACAATTCGAAAGCCTCCACGAGCATTTACGGCAATGGAAAGTTTTTTATCAACAAAGTCATTGATAATGGGATCAGCAGGATCTGTGAAGAAATCGCCGAGAAGACAAACAAGACAGTCGAACTGGTCAAAAAGGCCATATACACCAATGATGTCCTGACCTATGGAGAGACCTTCGTCATTGAGAAAAGTGTGATCGAGAATTATGCGCGGGAGATTTCGTTTGAAATCATGCGTGTCATGGACTATTTCAAGAGCCGGTATAAAAGCGAAACCATCGATGCGGTGTATCTGTCGGGCGGCATTTCCCATATAATGGGGATTCAAGCTTATTTTGAAAACATTCTGGGTGTGCCGGTTGTCAACACATCGATGTATCTGGACTCCATGTTCAAGCATATACCGAAAAAGAACAATGGAATCGACTATACCAATGCAATCGCCGTAACATTGAGGGAGGAGAATTCATAATGATTAAATCCGATATCAATTTATTGCCCAGAAAGAAAAAAGTCCCTGCGAAAATCATCCTGGGAATTCCGGCCGGAATCCTCCTGCTTGCGGTTATCTGTGCTTTAGGAATCATGGCGCCTTCTCTGGCCCTGGGCGCGCAGCAGGCAAAACTGAATGTTCTGCAGCAGCAGCTTTCCACGTATTCCCAGGTGGAGACAAACTATCAGCAGAAAGTAGGAGCTTATTCAACCATTCAGGAACAGCAAAAAAATTACAACGATTTTGTATCGAACGATAAGCAGACGCTGGACATGCTGAATAAGATCAATGCCATCAAGCCATCGACCATCACCCTCCTCAGCGAGAAATTCGACATCGACAGAATCATCCTGTCGGGATATGGCACAACGGATATCGAAATTGCCAGATTCGAAATCGAACTGCGCAAGCTTGGCCTGTTTTCCGACATCCTGCTGAGCTCCATCACCGGACCGGACAATCAGCGGAGTTACAGCTATACCCTGATGTATAAAGCCGATTCTTCCCAAGCGTCTTCCGCCGCATCTTCGAAAGAAGGGAGTGCCAGCAAATGACAAAATTATCAAAAAGAGAAGTGACTCTCCTCATCATCCTGGTGATTGCTCTCTGCGGAGCCCTTTATTACAACTTTGTTTTAAAACCGTATTTAGCGAAAAATGTGACAATCAGTACTAAAACAATAGAGGTTAACAAGTCGCTAAACGATTTTAAAGCGAAATCCAACGCGATTCTGGCGCTCGAAGCGAATATCAAGGCGATTGAAGATGAAATGGCCCCGAAATTCAAGACCGTGCTGGACAGCATCGACCGGCCTGCCATTATTGTCATGCTGGACAAAAATCTCCAGCCGCAGGCGACGAATATCACGCTTCAGTTCTCTCCGGCCTATGAAGATTTGAAGAGCAATTACATCACAACGGTGGAAGCCTCGTTTCAATGCACACAAGAAGGATTCAAGCAGATTTTGTCAAATCTGAAAACAGCAGCCTATGTGAACAGGGTGATCAAATCCTCCTTGACGATCGCCGATCCGAATACGGACAGCTGTAATGCAAGCATCTCCATTGAAATTTTAACCGTAGCGGTTCTGCCAACCGGGACCAAGCTGGCGAATTAAGTGGTGTACCTAACCGGCCGACCTGATCACTC
>CAZJXH010000267.1:0-4715 GCA_964549475.1 uncultured Oscillospiraceae bacterium | reverse complement strand
TTTCTCCAGTCCGCGTCTTCCATGCGCTTCGGCGGAGCTTCCTATCCGGCCCTGCTTGCAGCTGATGCGAGTCTTTCGGTCACCCTGAACAGAGCGGTGTTTTTCTTTTTTGCTGAAACGGCTTTGGTGGTTTTTGCCAAGATTTTATGGAATTTCAAGAGAAATAAAAAAATGGCATCCGTCTTTGTCTTGCTGATGGCATTTACCGTATCCCAGGTCTTTGTGGAAGCCATCAACATTCTATGGTACGGAGGAAGCTATGTCTGCTATCCGCTTCGCTTTGGATTCATTCCGCTGTTCCTGCTTCTTGCCGGATGTGGCTGGTATTTCTCAAACGGCTTTGTCAAGAAAAAGGACCGGTATAAGAAACAGGTTATTGGAACAAATACAGATGATCTGCAAATCAATACAGATGACCTGCAAATCAATACAGATGATCTGCAAATCAATACAGATGACCTGCAAATAAACATCGCAAATTCAGAGAATTTGCATACGAACGAGCTGGATGCCGATTCGGTAAAGATATCTGCCCCTGAATCGGTTAAGATATCTGTCCCTGAAATTGGAAGAGTCCGCTCTGAACGGGTAAAAAAACAATTCCAGATCCGGACAATTCATGTCTTATATGCCCTGATCGCCCTTGCGGCCTATCTTTTCGCAATATATCAGGGATCGACTTTCGGGGAAGCGATCAATAAGACATTGTATGGGTACTGGGGAATCAGCGAGGAGTCAAGCGGGCTTTTCATGCTTGCGGCAATCCTGTTCGGAATAACCATTTGGATTCTGCTGAAGCTGAAAGATGGCAGAATAAAATATGCTTTGCTGTCAGTGGTGATCATAACGGAGATATTCACTCATTCCATGTGGTATATCGGGGTTTTGCCCCGGACGGAAGGACACGTTGACGACTGGACATCGATTGCGAACGAACTGAACAGCAACTTGAAGATTGACAACGACACGATATCCCGCTATAAGGACACCGAATCGGTGATGAATGCCAATTACCCCCTGGTCATGGGCGCACAGGCGGTCTCGAGCTATCTTCACGTTATCGAGGCCAGACAGCAGACGGCGTTCAGATTGCTGGGATATTCATCGAATTACACCAGGATTCTGGATACGGGGGGCACCTTGTTTTCAGATATGGTTTTGAATGCCAATTCCTTTTTGACGAGCAAGCCCCGCAGTCTGGATCTTTTTGATCTGGCAGGAGAATCGGGTGGTTTTTATCTATATAAGAATAAATACACGCTGCCGGTCGGACTTGTGTTTCCAACGCCGGTTTCCGGCTCCGAATCGGCGGATAGCCTGGATTTTAAAGAAAACACGAATCCGCTGGACAATCAGAACGCCATGTACCGCACGCTGTTTGATACAAAGGAGGATCTCATTGAAATCGTCCAGTCGTCCCCGATTCTCAGCGATATGGAGGTTGTGGAGAATGGGCGGCAGCTTCGCTGTATATTAAATGACAGCGGTCAGCCGGGGATCATGAGATATGAATTCAAGGCAACCGGAATGAATCTGGTTTATTTAAGTGCTGCAAGCATTTCGCATGCAATCTATATCAAGGTGAACAATCAGATCGTCTCCGTTCCGACGTTTGGAAACATCAGCAATACATCATTTCCAATCTCCTACAACAACGGAATTCTGGAATTAGGACTATACAGGGATGAAACCGTAAAAGTGGAAATCTATATCAACGAAAATGTTACATTTGAATCGCTTGCGATCGGAAGCCTTTCTGTGGAAAAAATGAAAGCACTTTCTGCCCGGGCCCTTTCTTCAACCGATTCTTCCAATAAGGCAAACCAGGACAGCAATATAGCAGGGAATAACAATAATGTCATGATTAAGGGGAATACAATCCGTGCTGCCGTAACGACAAAACAGACGAACCAGTCGCTGTTCCTTCCGGTCAATTACGATCGGGGCTGGAAATGCACGATCAACGGCAAGTCCGCCGCTGTCGGGAAAATATTCGGAACGTTCCTTCTGCTGGATCTTGCAGAAGGTCCAAATGAGATTGAACTCCGGTTTGTTCCGAGAGGATTTGAAGCGGGATTTTTATTAAGCGGGCTTACGTTGTTATTATGGATGGTGGTTTTCTTCGTCAAAAAAAGGGAAAAAATCGCAGGGCTTTTTTCAAAGAACGCACAGAAAACAGACACTGCGGTGCAAAAGCCGGAGGGGTTCCAGCGGAATACGGACGATGGGGGGAATGCGATTCGGAGCAGGCGGTCTATTTTCACGCAAGGCGCAGCCAATGCCGTATACATCACTTTCTGGGCGGTTTATTTTGCCGCGGTGTTTTTTATCTATGTTATCCCGATCTTGTCGTTTATCGCAAGAAATGTTTCGTTGATTTTTTCCCGTTTTAGATAGACTATTTAAATAAGCTATTATAGATAAACTTTCATATGGAATTCCATATGGAGTTGCTTTCAGTTTTATATTGCGGTTTTGAAAAAATATTGAGATAATAGTAGGAACAAAACAGTAAGAATTTCGTAAAATTATGAAAAGAGATCCATATCTTGTCAGGGAATAGAATGTCCTGGCGAAAAATGGAAAGGGATCGTACAAATCGAGCACGAAAAAGACCATTGAGAAGGGAAGAAATTTGTGATGAAAGTTGTGATACTGGCAGGCGGTTACGGAACAAGAATTTCAGAAGAGAGTCATCTGAAGCCAAAGCCGATGATTGAAATCGGGGATATGCCGATTTTATGGCATATAATGAAAGGGTATTCCCATTTTGGATTGAATGAATTCATCATTTGCTGCGGGTATAGAGGATATATGATCAAGGAGTATTTAGCAGACTATTATTTGCACCGCTCCGATGTGACCTTCGATTTTGCCAACGACAACTGTATCACCATCCACAACAATGTTGCAGAACCCTGGAAGGTAACGCTTGTGGACACCGGGCTTTCTACGATGACCGGCGGGCGGTTGAAAAGAGCAAGCAAATACCTGGAGCCGGGTCAGAGCTTTTTATTGACCTATGGCGACGGTGTGAGCGATGTCAACATCAACAGGCTGATCGCCTACCATCAATGTCACGGAAGGCTTGCGACAATCACCGCGATCCAGCCGGGCGGACGGTTCGGCATGCTGGACATCGATGACAACGATGATATTCAAAGTTTTAAAGAAAAGTCTGCAGAAGACGGCGGCTGGATCAATGGAGGATTCATGGTCCTGGAGCCGGAAGTACTGGATTTGATTGAAGACGATGATACGGTTTTCGAGAAAGATCCGCTCGAAACGCTTGCCAGAAATGGCCAGCTTGATGCATACAAGCATCCCGGATTCTGGCAGTGCATGGATACCCTGCGCGACAAGACCCAGCTCGAGGAACTCTGGCAGAGCGGCAAAGCCCCGTGGAAAGTCTGGTAAAAGCCGCGAGACAGAAAAGGGCAGACAATAGAAAAAACAATAGAAGAAACAATAGAAGAAACAATAGAAGAGACAATAAAAAGGACAATGGAAAAAACAAAGAGAAGAGGCAACAGACAGTAGGAAAGCGGCAGTTGCCGCAAAGGACGGCCAGGACGAACGATTTTCAAAGGGACGGGAACAAAATGACGGAGAATACAAT
Organism: uncultured Oscillospiraceae bacterium; assembly: GCA_964549475.1. Lineage (GTDB taxonomy): Bacteria > Bacillota > Clostridia > Saccharofermentanales > UBA5734 > JBBQKF01. Next base: position 1,096 of record CAZJXH010000267.1, on the reverse strand, counting down.
GTTGGATATGCGCTTTTTTAAAGGAAAAAAAATCTTTATCACGGGACATACCGGATTCAAAGGATCCTGGCTCTGCAGGATTCTGATCAATGCGGGAGCCGACCTGACGGGATATTCCCTGCAACCGCCGACATCTCCCAACCTGTTTGACCTGTGTGGATTCGATGGGGAAATGACTTCGGTGATCGGCGATGTGCGGGACTTCGAGAATATGTTCCGGCATTTTCAAAAAGCGGAACCGGAGATTGTCTTTCACTTGGCTGCACAGCCGATTGTGCGGGACAGCTACAAAAACCCGGTTCTCACATATGAAACAAATGTCATGGGAACCGTGAATATCTTAGAATGTGTGCGGCAGTCCGACGGGGTGAGGTCGGTGGTCAATGTGACGACCGACAAGGTCTATCAAAATGCAGAATGGGAATGGGGATACCGTGAAAATGACATGTTGAACGGATATGACCCGTATTCCAACAGCAAGTCCTGTTCGGAACTGGTGACAGCCAGTTACAGGCAGTCTTTTTTTACCGGCGGGAAGATCGCTGTTTCCACGGCTCGTGCGGGGAATGTCATCGGGGGCGGAGACTTTGCGCCCGACCGGATCATCCCGGATTGCGTCCGAGCTGCAGAAAAGTGCGATCCCATTATTGTCCGGAATCCTCATTCGACAAGGCCTTTCCAGCATGTCCTGGACCCGCTTTTCGCCTATCTGCTGATTGCAAAAGAACAATTTGAGGATTCCAGCGCCGCCGGATGCTACAATATCGGCCCGAAGGACGCGGATTGTCTCACGACAGGAGCGCTTGTGGATCTGTTTGTCAACAAATGGGGGGAGGGGCTGCGTTGGGAGAATCGCAGCGACGGCGGACCCCATGAGGCGAAATTTCTGAAGCTGGATTGTTCGAAAATGAAAAACAGATTCGGGTGGACGCCCCGCATGGATGTTGAAACCGCGATCGGGAAAACGGTGGGATGGTCGAAAATCAATCTGGCAAAGGGCGATATCCGTGGATGCATGGACCTGGAAACGGCGGAATTGATCGGGAGAGGAGTTGGCGGCGCACTTTGTAAACCAGTCTGACACTATAAACATAAA
>CAZJXH010000266.1:0-4738 GCA_964549475.1 uncultured Oscillospiraceae bacterium | reverse complement strand
GAGACTGCCGGCCGCCATCGCATGATGCCTTGGCGGCCGGTGGCTGCATGATTGTTCCGGACTCATCCTGCGTTATTTTTTACCATTGATCCGTCAAACAAATTGGAATCGAGGACATTATGAAGATTCAACTATCTGATCCGCATCAGACAACAGAAAAGCCTCTTGTGAACAGCAATCCGTCTTCTGCAACAGGCAGACTTTCTCGGATTATCCATCATGAGCAATTTGTCGGGTATGCCTTTGCGCTCCCGTTTATTCTTGGCTTTCTTGCCCTTACGGTTTTCCCGATGCTGGTATCGCTCTATTTGTCGTTTACAGACTATGATCTTGTCAAAGTACCGCGCTGGGTCGGTCTGGAGAATTATATCCATATGTTCAAAGACGATCCGAATTATTTCCGTTCCATCGTTGTCACTTTTTATTATGTGTTTGTCTCCGTGCCTCTCAAAGTCGGATTTGCTCTTTTCGTTGCGTTTCTTTTGACCCGCAAGAGCCGTATGGTAAGCGTTTACCGGTCTTTCTATTATCTTCCGAGCCTGATTGGCGGCAGTGTCGCTGTCATTATGGTATGGAAAGAGCTTTTCGCCTACAAAGGAGTCATCAACACGGTTATCTCCGCTATTGGCACAATGCTTGGCTTTGATATGTCTAATTTCATCATTAAATGGTTTGGGGATCCGAATGTTGCCATGATTCCCCTGATTATTCTTTCTGTCTGGCAATTCGGCTCTTCGATGATCATTTTTGCCGCCGGATTGAAACAGATTCCTGTCACTTACTACGAAGCAGCCAGGATTGATGGAGCCGGTATCGTTCAGCAATTTTTCAAAATCACGCTGCCGATCCTGTCGCCTGTCATCCTTTTTAATTTAATCATGCAAACCATTTCCGGTTTCATGTCGTTTACACAGGCCTACATTATTTCCCCGACAGGGGGAGTCGGCAAAAGCACCTTTTTCTATGCCTTGAACATTTATGTCAATGGCTTCCAGTATTACAAGATGGGCTACGCCAGCGCGATGTCCTGGGTATTGCTGATTATCATCGCGGTTGTAACCGCTGTCATATTCAAGACTTCGCGGACGTGGGTCTTCTATGAAAGCAAGGATTAGGGGGCTACTATGAAAAGTATATCTGCAAGTAAAATCGCTTCAACGGTCTGCTATAATGGCCTGATCACCATATTTGGCTTGTTCATGATTTATCCGGTCCTGTGGATGGTCTTCGGGTCCTTTAAAAACAACAGTGAGATCCTGACGAAAACGCTCGTTCTTCTTCCAGAGGTATTCCGCCTGGAGAATTATGCCACCGGATGGGCAGGTTTCGGAAAAATCACCTTCGGAACGTTCTTTTTGAATTCGTTCTGGCTCTCGATCATTGCTACGATCGGGACAACCGCCTCTTCCGCCATGGTCGCCTATGCTTTCTCCAGAATCAAATTCAAGTTCCGCAAATTCTGGTTTGCCTGCATGATCGGATCCCTCATGCTGCCTTTTCAAGTTATCATGATTCCGCAATATATCATGTATAACAATCTTGGTTTTGTCGGCTCGTATCTGCCGCTGATTCTCCCGCATTTCCTGGGCACGCCTTTCTTTATTTATATGATGATGCAGTTCATCTCCGGTCTCCCGAAAGAACTCGACGAGGCGGCGATCATCGATGGCTGCTCGAAATATTCCGTCTTTACAAGGATTATATTGCCGCTTCTGACCCCAGCTTTGATTACTACGGTTATCATTCAGTTTTATTGGAAATGGGATGACTTCATGGCGCCTTTGATCTATATCAGCCTGCCGTCGAAATATACCGTATCCGTCGCATTACGAATGTTCATCGACTCAGAATCCGTCACCAACTACGGCTCCATGCTCGCCATGTCGACCCTCTCTCTTGTCCCGGTTTTCCTGATTTTTCTTTTCTTCAACAAGTATCTGATCCAGGGAATCGGTACCAGCGGACTCAAGGCATAAGTCGATTGCCTTTCTTCGAAGTCAAGCCGTCAGTGATTTAGTAAAGGAGCCGGATCCATGCTTTATTCCCTCAGCAAGCAACCATGGTCGGAGGATCAATTCCAAAATCCGGACAACGCATACCGTTCGACGGTCTTCTGGGCATGGAACTGCAAGCTGGATCCGGATCAGCTCGGCAAACAGATCGACACCTTTCAACAGATGGGGCTTGGCGGCTATTATATGCATAGCAGAACCGGAATGGCCACCTCCTACCTAAGCGACGAATTTTTTTCTCTCATTCGGCATTGTATCGGACGGGCGGAAGAGCATCACATGAAGGCCTGGCTCTACGATGAGGACAGATGGCCTTCCGGCTCAGCCGGTGGATTCGTGACACAAGATCCGGATCTTCGGGCACGGCACCTGTATTTCACCACAGAACTCCTTCCTTGCGGCGAGAGGCGGATGCAGCTGGCTGTTTACGCTATTTCCCTGAATTCGAAAGGGGAGTTGTCGGATTACTCGTTTGCAGGTAGCCCTTCTGTCCCGGAGAATCCGGATTTTCATGGCGCCATTGACTCCGATGACACTACTGCGGCCGGACTGGGTCATAATACCAAGATCTGGCGTGCTTATCTGGAAATAGAGGAGACAAGTCCCTGGTACAATAATCAGGCCTATGTCAATACGCTTGACAAGCGGGCGATCGACCGGTTCAAGGAACTGACCCATGAGCGGTATGCCGCGCGTGTAGGAGAAACATTCTCAAAAACCGTTCCAGGAATCTTCACAGACGAACCACAGTTCACAAAAAAGACGGTATTACCCTTCGCACACGATGAGGGGTCTATTATTCTTCCATGGACCGATGATCTTCCCCAGACTTTCCGCGACACATTCGGAGAGGATCTGATCGCCGATCTTCCCCAGTTGATCTGGGATCTTCCGGATAGCCGGACATCCAGGATCCGCTATGCGTATCATCTTCACATTTCAGAACGTTTCGCCCAGGCCTTCTCCGACAATCTCGGCGCTTGGTGTGGTGCCCATAATCTGTTGCTTACCGGTCATATGATGGAGGAACCGACCTTGAAGAGCCAGACCGCAGCGCTTGGCGAAGTCATGCGTTCTCTTTCCTCCTTTCAGCTCCCGGGCGTTGACATTCTTTGCGACCGGCGGGAATATACAACCGTCAAGCAGGCGCAATCCGTCGCCAGACAATACGGGCGGGAGGGAGTCCTGTCGGAAAGCTGCGGCGTGACCGGATGGGACTTCGATTTTCGCGGACACAAACTGCAAGGCGACTGGCAGTTGGCCATGGGCGTCACCCTTCGTACTCTTCACCTGTCCTGGGTTTCCATGAAAGGCGAGGCCAAGCGCGATTACCCTGCGTCCATCAGTTCGCAGGTGCCATGGCATCTGCGTTATCGTTTGCTGGAGGACCATTTCTCCAGGTCTTGCTATGCGATGACGCGCGGACGGCCCGTTGTCCGGATCGGCGTTATCCATCCCATCGAAAGCTATTGGCTTCACTGGGGTCCTTCCGACCAGACATCTTTTTTGCGTGACCAGATGGATATGCAGTTCCGTCAATTTACAGAATGGCTGCTGTTCGGATCCTATGACTTCGATTTTATTGCGGAATCCCTGCTGTCCGGACAGACAGGCAAGGATGAGGATGTACCGCATGTCGGATGCATGCGGTATGATATGGTACTGGTTCCCGGATGCGAGACGCTTCGCGGAACAACCGTCCGCTTTTTGCAGTCCTGTATTCGATCCGGATGCACGGTTCTTTTTATAGGCGCCCTTCCCGACAAGAGAGATGCGATTCCCGATGCCTCTCTGCGGGAAGTCTTCTGTGACACCCCCCACATCCCGATGGATCGTTTCCAGCTTCTGCAGGAACTGGAGCCCTTTCGGGATATCCGGATTTTCAGGCATAATGGAGAAATGACAGACAATCTTCTTTATCAGCTACGGGAGGAAGAGGACTGCAGATGGCTTTTTATCGCACATGGGCGTCAGCCTGTCAGCAATGACGAGGGCACAGGGCATCCCGGCCGGGATGTCCTGCCCCAGGAAAATATCCGGATTCAATTATCAGGAGAATGGATTCCTGAACAGTATGACACGATGTCGGGCGGACACCACCCTATCGCCTGTAATTATACACAGAGCGAATCCGGATATTATCCCGCCGGAGAACAAACCACAGAAATCCGTCTTTCCTTTTATGCACATGACAGTCTGCTGTTTTGTCTGCGTCCCGGAAAAGGAACGCAGGATGCGCCATCCGGCGAGAAGCCCATGCGGCCTTATCGTCTGGGTCGCCTGTCCCTCGAGCCGAAAGATGCGCCGTCCGAGTTTTATCCAAGAGCGCCTGTCAGTTTGTCGGAACCGAATGTATTGGTACTGGACATTCCCGAATACGCCCTTGATGGGGAGCCTTATCATACCGCCGATGAAATTCTTCGCCTCGACAATCATTTACGAGAAAGGCTTGGATTCCCGCCCAGACAAAATGCAGTCGCACAGCCCTGGGTTCTTCCTCCGGCCGCGCCCTCGCACCGGGTCCGGCTGCGATACGCTATCGACTGCCGTATTCCGCTTGCAGGTTGTCACCTTGCCCTGGAATCCGCTGAGGATACAAAAATCCGGCTCAACGGCATGGACATTCCACCCGATCCTGATGGATATTATGTCGATGAATCCATCCGAACCATTCCTTTGCCTCCGATTCAGGCTTGTATGAACCTCCTTGAGCTGGACATCCCTTT
>CAZJXH010000265.1:0-4738 GCA_964549475.1 uncultured Oscillospiraceae bacterium | reverse complement strand
AGGTGCAGGATCAGGCCGATGTCCCGGCCACCCTGGCGATGGCCGTGGAGTGCTAGACCCACGTGGCCGATCACCGCATTGGCACCGCCGTCAGCCACCAGGTTGACGCTCTGGCCGATGTCGATGAGCCCCGGGATCGGGCCGTCCGAGACGCCGTGATCCATCGGCACGATGATCGTTTTCTTCGTATTGCGGTTCATGATTCTTTCCAGACGAATTTCCTTACCTCTCATAGTAAACAACAACTCCTCCCCCTGTTTTTGCATGAATTTTCAGGCAAAGCAGAGGGCTTAACGATACCAGAAAAACTGGCTGAAATACTGATAAAAATAAAAGCTAAAACCAAAAACGCCAAGACCTTCGGTCGTGGTGATTGATTCAGAAGTGCGGTTCATGCAACGGAGGGAGGCCTGGCTAGTGGAGATAATGACATTCACGGGCAAAAAAACCCTCACGAATGCTGTGGCACTCTTCCTGCATGCTTATTGGGTTGTATGTTTTTGTATTTATAGATGTGTGCTACAGTGTAGCATGGTTGAGGCGGGAATCTGTTGATTCTCAAATTGCGACAGGATTTTAGAATGTCGAATGTTAGTGGACTTGAGATAGGAGGAAAATTGATTTGAATTATGTATCAATATTAACGATAACCGTTTTGAAAAATCATTTCAAAACTGCTCAAATGGGGCATGAGCATCATTCACACTTTCACGCTCCATATCCGAATGGTAATAAATGTGTTGCGACAAAATAGAACGTTGAGCACATAACTCTACGTAAAAAAAACGACAGCGAACGACTGCAAGTTTAAAGGAAGGGTCATTAACCATCTTGGATACTAAAAAAACAAAAGTATGGGATTGGAAAAATGGAACTAAATAAAATTCGGATCTCTGGTTATAAATCAATTGATACTATCGACCTTGACTTAAATCGGTTAAATATTTTGATTGGGGCAAATGGATCCGGAAAGACAAATTTTATCTCAATTTTTAAACTGCTGAACCAGATGATTGAAGGAAGATTTCAACTTGCCGTAGGTAAAGGTGGCGGTGCTTCTTCCTTTCTTCATTATGGTCCAAAACATACAAAGAAAATTGAAGTCGAATTGCATTTTGGGCAAAATGGCTATTCGTGTGAATGGGAACCTACAAAAGATGATAGATTAATTTTTGCAAAAGAAATCACGGAATTTTATGGACGTGGTCCAAATTCCACACCATATTATGACATGGGAAAATCTGGGCATACTGAAACCGCAGTCTTAGAATTGGCTCAGAATAAAAATCACAGAGTAACTAAGCATGCTTTAGAGGGACTCAGAAGTTGGCGTGTTTATCACTTTCATGACACTAGTGATGAATCACCAATGAAATTGCGCAGTCAAATCAATGATAATGATTATTTAAGATATAATGCATCAAATCTCGCCGCATTTTTATATCTTCTAAAATTTGCAAATGAAAAGCATTACTTCCAAATACGAGATACGATTCGTCTTGTAGCTCCATTTTTCGATGATTTTATCCTCAGACCTATTTCAGATAAACCGGATATGATCCAACTTGAGTGGAAAGAAAAAAATTCCGACTTTCCGTTCCTTGCTCATCATTTGTCTGATGGAACCCTTCGGTTTATTTGTCTAACTACACTATTGCTTCAACCAAAACTGCCCGATATGATACTTATTGATGAACCTGAATTAGGTTTGCATCCATATGCATTGAACGTCCTTGCGTCATTAATAAAAAGTGCTTCAAATCGCACGCAATTAATTGTATCAACACAGTCGGTTCCCTTAATTTCATTATTCGAACCAAACGATTTGCTGGTTGTTAATCGAGAAGATGGGAAAACCAAAATTGAGCGATGTAGTGAAGAAAAATTGAAAGATTGGCTTGAAGATTATTCTCTAGGGCAACTTTGGGAAATGAATGTTCTCGGGGGTAGACCTTCGAGGTAATTGAGATGATCCGACTCAATATTATTACCGAAGGTCAAACTGAGGAAACTTACGTTCGTGATATTCTCTATGAACACCTAGCTTCATATCAGATTTTTTCAACTCCAATTACTCTTGCAACTGCAGTTCGGGAACGTACTTTCAGAGGTGGTCATGGTCATAAATATGGGATAATCAGGAAAAATATTCTTCGTTCATTGAATGATCGAACGGCGATTATTACCACCATGATAGATTTCTACGGCTTGCCTGTCGATTTCCCCGGGATGGATCAAATCGAAGATATTGTTGATCCATATCAAAAAATTCAGATTATCGAACGTGAATTTATGAATGATATTGATAACAGTCGCTTCATTCCGTATATTCAGTTACATGAGTACGAAGCACTTTTATTCAGTGATATTGAGGTAATTGATGAAATTTTATGTTTGAATTGTCCTTCGCAAATTCGAGAACTTCGTTCAATAATTCACCATTTTCCAAATCCTGAAACAATCAATAATGATCCAAATACAGCGCCATCAAAACGTCTTTTAAGCCTTTACAATCCATATCAGAAAGTCACCGATGGCGTAAGAATTGCAAAAAGAATACCACTTAGAACAATTAAGAATAAATGTCGACATTTTAATGATTGGATAACCAGATTAGAACAACTCGGAGATACTGTTACTTGAATTCTTGTTATCGAACTTTGATCATATATTGATCTTTTTTTATTTTGCAAAATGTCTGTCTGTATTCTTGGCAAAAATATTATGCGATATGCATTACTGGATCGATTGCTGCCAATTGATCTTTTACAGAAGTGTTCCGAGGGGATGGCGGCGTCAATCACAATATTCATAGAACTACATCGAATTTTCTAGAAAAAGAAAAAACTCGGAAAAATTATTGTGGGGCCACCTGTGTCGAATTTGCCCCGGGTGCCTGATACATTGCGATTGTCGCCTTGATTGCATCGCCTAACTTGAACATATCGGCAAGAGCATTGATGGGAACCTTGTTCTCCCCCTTCTCTTTGTTGTTAAAAACACCCACATATTTTTGCTTGCCATCAAAATAAAGACGGCAAATCGGTTTCCTGTTATTGTTCTCAAACAAGATGGCGCAATATGATTTTGCATCCCGCATAACAATTTTTGAGGGATCAACAACATCGTGCAGAATTGCTTTCACGAAATAGTAACCTTCCCATTCTTCTTCAGTAGTTACAATGCCTTCATTGGATTCCGCTACTGGTGCGGCGGTCGCATCTGCTGATTGAGGTTCCGGAGCTTTGGATATTGTTTCGGCGATTGGCATCGCAGCTTTCTTGAGCCGTTCATTGATCTTATCTGACAAAAACTGATTCAGTGAATCTTTCGTTATCTCAGTAAAATTTTCAAGTGCCTTTTGTGTCAGCTTTTTGGGGTACACCTGGGATGCAAAAAACTTGACGAAATCTTCGGATGGTTGAGCAAATTCTTTGTTGGCAATCTGGATAATCTCTTTAGTGTATTTCAATTGAGTTGCATCGTCATGAAGTTCATCTAGATTCAAAGCAACTTTTGTGTATTTTTTTAGTTGCTCGACTAAGGGTTCTTTAATGTCAAGCAGATTTACTTCCAAAAATGGCTTAATGTCCATTTTATTTTTCTCATCAAGGTCCGTGAAAAACTGGTAAAGTATCCCGTTAGTGAGAATACCAATTTTAGCCGGGGTTACTGAGAAATACCTGAACAATTGAGATGCCTGCTCTTTGCTTAAGTCAGAATTAATTGATTTACACTCAATCAAAATACAGGGCTTTCCGTCCTTAATAATAGCGTAATCGACCTTTTCTCCTTTTTTTGTACCAACGTCAGCGATGAACTCTGGATTTACTTCATTTGGGTCAAATACGTTATAGCCAAGAATTTGGATGAAGGGCATGATAAGTGCATTTTTCGTTCCTTCCTCAGTTTGGAGTTTCTCCTTAAGTGATGGAATTGCTTTTGCATGGGTCTTGATTTGATCGATAAAATCCATGTATTCCACTAAAGGTCAGGTAATATTTACGGATTATGTTTTAATTTTTTAACATAATGGTGCAGATCAAAAAAAATGGTGCAGTTCAATAATTAGGACTTTGGTACTTGTGATCCGCCGCGGGGCGCCCTTCGGGGCGGCGGCAACCCCTGCTCTGAAAGTTTTTGCTCCCTAAAAAAAAACCAAAATTAATTCTTAAATCTTCTATGCGTATCGCCGTTTGTGATAAAAACTGACAATGAAAGCGACGATCGCCAATATGACTGGAAGGATGATATAATATCCAAATTTTAGAGGGAAGAATTGAACAGCAATTTGGATAATTAATCCCATGAACCAAACCGACACATAGGCGACATTATAAAGCGCGATTGGACCACCAATGATTAGAATCGCCGCACAGAATATCAGAAGTTTCCATTTGTCATCCATGGTGTCATCACACCGGGATAATATTTCATTACAGTATTTGAACCGCCAACCATGCAGTGTGTAAGTATGTGAGAGGGGACCAGCCCCCCCACATCCTCCGCCCCCCACCAATCGACGACAATCCGCCCTCCCCACTCACGGGCAGGTACCCCGCAAAATCCTTTGAAACGGACCTGTGGCACTTCGCTGAAGATCCCGGCAACCCCCCTCACCGTCGTGAGACCGTTCTCCTGACCCCTCTTTACGGGGTGAAAAATCCGGGCCCGTACAGGCCTCTGTTGTACGAGTTTTGCCTCTCCCCCCGGTTTTGATGAGGCAATGATTCCCAAA
>CAZJXH010000264.1:0-4741 GCA_964549475.1 uncultured Oscillospiraceae bacterium | reverse complement strand
AATCCAACGGAGTATCGAGAGAATGGGAAATAGCAGGTGCTGTTTATGAAAAATGATAAGAAACTGATTTCCAGGAATGTCTTTAAACATATGACCATTAAAAATAAATTCATCCTGTCAAATATCATCCTGTTCGGATTATGCTTTGGAATATTGATTATCATTTCCTTCAACAAGACCTCGGAGATGCTGATTTCTCAGACCCAGAAGTCTGTCCGGGAAGAATTGGAGCTTATCTATGTTAATATAACAGGCCTGCTGGATGAAGCGGAGCATGTCTCCGATTCGTTTTTTGTCAACTCCAGCATCTGTGCGGTGCTAAATGACAGTAAAACCAAGTCCAATACAAGTCAGATCGACGATTATTACATTTTAAAACCTCTTTTCAGCGATGTGGAAAAGAACTACCATAATTACAAAATCAAGATGTATCTGCCGAATGAATATGTCTATTCGCAGGAAGGGGTTATTTTCTTCCCTGAATCAGAGATTGCAGACAAGAGCTGGTATGATAAAGTCGTCACCGAATACAACGGGAAAATATTATGGGTGTACGACGAGGAAGAGGGGCAAAACAATTTAGCGGTAGTACGTGTACTTAAAAATATTACTTCAGATTACCAAAAACTGGGAGTGCTTGTCACAGAAGTGAAACAGTCCAGAATCAAGGAGATTTTCGGGCAGATCCATGACGGATATCTCAGTAGAACGTATATTATCAATAACGATGGGAATATCATTGCGAAAAGCAGCAATTTTGATACAGAGGATGCTCTCTTCTCTGAAATACTGAAAAAGGTCAGCACAGAACAAAATGAATTTTCATATCATCTTAAAAACAGCAGCGGCGACAGCCTTATAATCGGTGTAAAAATACCGACGGCGGGGTGGACACTGGTCTCCATTGTCCAGTATAATGAGATCATCGAACCAAGCATCACGTTACGGAATTACAGCATTCTGTTCTCCCTCTCGATTTTTGTCCTATCGGTCTTTTTCTGTATTTTTTCTTTAAATAAAATTGAAAAAAGAATACGATCCATGAGTGTGAAAATGCATCGAATTGAAGAGGATAATTTTGAGCAGCTTATTCAATTCACCTATAATGATGAATTCAGTGAGATTGAAGACCAGTATAATAAAATGTGCACCAGGATCCGTTCCCTGATCAATGAGGTATATACAGTCGAAATCAAAAAGAAAGAAGCGGAGCTTCGCACCCTGCAGGCACAGATCAATCCTCACTTTCTGTATAATGCACTGGACACAATCAACTGGATGGCAGTAGAATATGGCGCATATGATATTTCAGCGCTTTCCGGAAACCTTGGCAAATTTGCGAGATTGAGCCTCAGCATGGGGAAAGATATCATCAGTCTGAAGGATGAAATTGAAATCACACGCCTGTATCTCGAAGTTCAGAAAGTACGGTTCGGGGATTGTCTGGAAGTGGAATACAAGGTTGATCAGGACGTGCTGGATTGCCAGACATTAAAGCTGACGCTGCAGCCTATCGTCGAAAATGCCATAAAACATGGCTTTCAGAGTGATAAAATGCGAAAAGGAAAAATCATTATCACAGGGTATAAGGTAAAAGAATCCGTACATATTGAAATTTTCGACAACGGAATCGGATACGATGGCCAAAAGGACTTCAATCTTGAAACCGTTGATTTGAACGAAAGCGGGTACGGACTGAAAAATATTACAGAAAGACTGACGATATATTATAAGGATTGCTTTATCTTCAACATTTCAGGGATAGCAGGAAACGGTACTACGGTTGTTATTGAATGGCCCTATCTTAAAATGGAACAGTCATAGAAACGGAGTCCTTTATGAAAAGAAAATTCTTAATATGGATCATGATGCTTCTGCTTGGCCTTTCCTGCAGCTGCCATAAAAACAGCGCGATAGAGTACAGTGATCGTGCGGATAGCGCCTTGACACCCTATTCATCTACAATAATAGTTACAAAATCAAAAATCACAAATTCCAGAGTCACCTATATAGACGGTGAAAATAAAGATGACAATTTTATCAGCCGGTTTTATCTGGAAAAACTGAACATTCAGTGGAAAACGTCCATGGAGGAGGAATCAGCGGACTATACTCAATCTATTCGAGTGAAAATGGCCAGCAATGATCTTCCCGACGTCTTTATCGTTGACAAAACACAGCTTTATTCCTTGGTAAAGCAAGATATGGTATGGAATCTGACAGACATTTATGAAACCTATGCTACGGATCTTTTAAAGAAAAATATTGAATATGGAAATAAAACCGTTTTAAAGTATGCACAAATCAATGACAGCATTTATGGGATTCCATTGATGACAAGCTATGAATCAAAGGTCGGATTTATGTACATCCGGACGGATTGGCTGAAAAAGCTTTCGCTTGATGTGCCTCAAACGTATCACGAGCTGGTTCATGTACTTGCCGAATTCAAAGCGAACAAGCTTACAAAAGGGCTGACAACAACGGATACCCCTTTTCTGTTTGAAGGAACAGGTTCTTATTCGTTCAATTCGATTGCACAAACTTCGGGGGCCTATTATGACTTTTGGATTTCTGACAGGACAAAAAACGGTCTTGTCTATTCCAGTATCCAACAGAATATGAAGAATGCGCTGATCAAAATGAAAGACCTGTATCAATCCGGATTGATTGACAAAGCATTCGCAGTCATGAGTACCAATGTGTGGGAGGACCTCCTTGCAAAAGGCCAATATGGTGTGGTCTTCGGTCAATATTTTTATCCTCATATTTTAAAAGAAAATGTGATGAACGACGAGACTGCCGAATGGGGGGCTTATCCGATCCCCTTTGATGATAACGGCGGCCTTAAGCCGGCAAAAGGGAACTTTGTGGACAGCTATGTTGTCGTGAGAAAGGATTATGAACATCCGGAAGCCCTGATCAAATCGATGAACCTGTGGCTCGAGATATGGTCGAGTGCAGGAATGTACAGAGATTGGTTCATTGAACAGATGACAAATAAATATAAAGATATATATTTATGCGGGGAATATGCACTGCCCTATTTTTATGATTATGCAATCAATAATATCAATATCGGACATGGAATCCGTGAGATATTTGCCAGTACCAACCCTTCGGAGGCCGTGAAGATCCAGTCTGAATCGACCCGGTTCTCCTATAATTTCATGAAGGACGAATCCTCTCCAACATATGTCTCTGGGGAGGGCTGGGCATTGAAGCATATTTATACTGGAAGCGAAAAGGTTTTTGACGAAAATTATGATGCGTTCCAAACCGATTTGTTCCAAGGATTTTTCACCGAATCGGATTACAGGCTCAAGGAAACGCTTGACGCCTTTCTTTCCATTGAATTCGAAAAAATCATCATGGGTGCGCCGATTGAGAATTTTGATGCGATTGTTGCGGAATGGGAGCGAAAAGGCGGTACACTATTGACTCAAAAGGTCAATAGCTGGTACAGCGGGCAGACAAAAACCAAATGATCCATTTTGTTTTTCCAGGTGTGTAGATATTTACGATAAAGTGTAGCAATGCAATATTGTACGAAAAAGTGGGCAAGGCTATAATTTTATTGTAAAGAATAGCAATCAATTGGAGGAAACACGGTGGAAAAGACAACGTTCAAAAGGATTCTATGCACAGGGATGATTGGGATGTTATGTTTGACTTCCTTTGCATGCAAAAAGGCGGAACCGATCAAAAACAGCGAAGTTATCGTAGACGACGGCGACGGACCGCTGACACCCTATCCGGAAACTCTGACGGTTTCCCAGGCGAAAATCAGCAATCCCAATATCACCTATATCGATGGGGAAAATTCGAACGATAATTTCGTGACACAGTTTTTCAAGGAGAAATTGAATGTTGTCTGGCAGACAAAATGGGATGCCGATGCAAGCGCGTATACCGCCAAGTTGAATCTTGACATTGCCAGCAATGATCTGCCGGATATCTTCCGGGTTAGCGCCAGCCAGATGAATACCCTGATCGCAGCGGATCAGATCATGGATCTAACCGCTGTCTATAAAAAATTTGCAAGCGACAAGCTAAAAAACAATATTGAATATAAGGGCAGCATGGCGATGCAATCCTGTACAGTTGACGGGAAGATCTATGGCATACCGTCAATGAGCAGCATGGAATCCGACACCCCCTTTTTATGGCTGAGAACAGACTGGATGGAAGAACTCGGGCTTTCTGCACCAACCGATTATGCTTCGCTTGCAGCCTATATCCAAAAAGTCAAGGACAGCAAAATCGCCAATTCAGGCGGAATCTCAGCAGGCCTTTCATTTTATGGACCGGGATCGATTTCTTTTGATTCCATCGCCCAAACACAAAATGCCTATTATGATTACTGGCTTCTTGACAATGCAGCGAATAAACTGGTTTATAGCGGCATTCAACCGGAAATGAAACAGGCGCTGCTTAAAATGCAGGAAATGTATGCCCAGGGACTGATCGACAAGGATTTCGCCATCAAAGGCTCGACAGAGCAGGAATTGATTGCCATGGGACAATACGGAGTTGTTTTCGGCCAGTATTTTTATCCGCATTTATTAAAAGGGAGCGCGTTGAATAATGCCAAGGCAACTTGGAAAGCGTATGCGATTCCTGCGAATGCCAGCGGAAGCATCAAACCGAAAAGCAGCTTGAATGTAACCGGTTATTATGTTGTCAGAAAGGATTATGCGCATCCGGATGAAACCTGGAAGATGATGCGAAAACAAGTCTA
>CAZJXH010000263.1:0-4830 GCA_964549475.1 uncultured Oscillospiraceae bacterium | reverse complement strand
TCAATCGCCCGGTTCCTTGGGGGACCCCTTCCCGGTTCTGGGGGACGGTGATTTCCCAGGGCGAGCAGGCCGCCATGTATTCATTTTCCAGCTGGATTCCGGTGATGGGTCCGCCCTGCGTAAACATTAGGCCTGCAACCTGTTTGCCGACTTCTTCATAATACCGGCCGACATAGGCGAGATACCCCTGATCGTTGCTCCGCACCTCGAAAGGCCTGCCGAACAGCCAGTCGGGAAGCCCTCCGTTCCGGCATTCGCCATGGGCGTAGGGTCCGACACGGAGAATGACCCAAAGATGATGCTTCCCGCAAAGCTCGACGAATTTACGGATGTTTCTATTCCCGGAAAAATCAAATCGTCCTTCATAAAACTCGTGGAAGTTCCAAAACATATAAGTCGCTACGGTATCCAGCCCGCAGGCTTTCATTTTCATCAGCTCTTCTTCCCATTTCGATTCGGGATACCTGGAGTAGTGGAACTCGCCGATGATGGAGAAATAAGGCCTGCCATTATAAGTCATTGAAAAATTGGTGAAATCGATCGTGTCGCCGGAGGGGCTCTTTCCGGACAGCTTCAAATGACCGGAATAAATCGCCTGTTTCGAACCCTGCACATTCAATTCGTTTATCATCATGCCACCCCCTATAAGAGCATTTTATCACAGGGATTACAGATAAAATATGCATCTTTCGACTATTCTATGGAGAAACTCATTGCATACAGTCAAGTTAAGTATAATTGTCCATATTATGATCGGATTATGCATTCTAAAAAAGAATGAAAAGGCTAAAATGGAAATATAAACAAATAATCCAAACACAAACCGTTTTCCCCCAATTTATTCAAAAGATATTTTTAGCAGACTGACAATTGGAATTTTTAACAGACTGACAGGAAATGGAATTCATGCCAGATTGATAATGCAAAGAAGATTGATAAGGAGTGATTTCGATGAAAAAGTTCACCATTCTATTTGTAGTAATCCTGATGATCTCGTCTTTCCCGTTTTTTGGCACGTCCAGCGTGAATGCGGCGACTGTGTATACCTTCGGTGTTCCGGATCCCGATGACCTCGCACTTACAACCAATCCACCGCCAGCCTTGAATACACAAGGGACAAACAATTTTTATTTCTATTATTCCTTACAGCACAATGTGACAGGAAAAGCAACCGTCAGTTCTTTTAAAGAATGCGAATATGCAGTGAATCGAAATTCGTACGGCATGAAATTTTTTGTTCCGAAATTGGCGGATGTCAAGAACTATACGGATGTAATCTGGCCGACCATGAATGAAACCGGGAATCCACAATTCTGGTGGAAGCTTGATAAATACGGATTCACTTGCCCGGCGGGAGATATGACGAATATTGTCGCATTCAAGGCGCCTGCGGCCGGTACGTATGAAATTGATGCGAGATGCTACGGCGGCGCGAAAGACGACCAGGGAGCCCTCTCCGAAAAAGCCGATGGAGTCAGCTTTGCAATGAACAGAGGAGATACGAATCTGTGGTCGAAGAATACAGGCAAAACCAGTACGAAAGTCGCTACAGCGAATATTGTACCGAAACAGACCCTGACACTGGCCAAGGATGAAATGGTTTCATTTACCGCGGACCCAAACAATACGTTTGATAATGACCTGGGGCATTGGTATATTGTCATTACTCAAAAAACAGCCGCTTCAAGCGCATCGGCCTCCCCGACGCCATCTTCAGGCAAAACAAGCTCTTCGGGCAAACCGTCAGGCAGTTCATCCCATTTGGTTTCAGGATCCGCCTCCGCGTCCTCTGATACAATATCCTCACAGGATCATTCATCAACAGGGACAACAGAGAGCATTCTCTCCGAAAACGGAAGTTCAACGCAATCTTCCATAAGCAATTCCGCTGATTCGAACGCGAATTCAGTCAATAATGACAATCCAGGCGGGAATTCCTGGATCTGGATCGTCGTAATCGTTGTATTGGCCATAGGAATTCCCTCCATTGTATTTATGGTGTACAAGAAAAAAAGAATAAAATAAGTTCGAGGCGGATGGATGCAGCCCTCATAGAAACCGATAGAAGAAAGCAAAATACAGGTAAAGCAGTTGCGGATGGCAGCTGCTTTCTTCTAGGTGTTCCATTCCAACTCAGCTTGCAGATGTGATTTGTTTTCCACTTTTTTATCCGATCATTTGTTGTTATGTGAAAGTAAAAATGATAGAATAAGCGTGAAACTGGAGTTTGCTTTTCTTAACAATCGTATAGGCTTTATAACGAGGTGGGAGACATGCAAAATTATTTGGTTGAATACAAAGAGTGCGATTATAATGAGCAGGGAGTCAATGATGTCTCTTCGTATATTTCTGTGAATTGCGCCGGCTATTACCGGGAAGACGACATCAATACGCTGGATGATATGAATATCTCCCGTGCGACCGGCCGGAAGGATTATGTTTTTTGCTATGTGGCGCAGGGAACCATCAGCCTGATTATCGAAGATAAAAATTACGTAGTCGAAAAGGGTTTTTTTCTGATTCCGCCCGCTGTTCCGCATCGATACAACAACAAAGGCACAACCAGCAGTTTTGAGATCTACTGGGTTCATTTCTCCGGATATTATGCAGAGGAGTTTATTAAAACCTGCGGACTGAATGACGGGTATGTATACAGGACCGGAATTATTGAAGAAATCCGGAATTCCATTCCAACGCTGGTCCGTGAATTGACATTCAAGCTGACCGGATATGAGATGATCATACAGGCGCTGTTTATGTATGTGCTGTCTCTGTCGGCAAGATATTACCATTCCATGCAGAAGGAGTCCAAAAAGAAAACCATTGATGTCCGGATGCAAAAAACATTGGAACATATTTACCTATATTACGCAAACGAACTGTCGATCAAGGAACTGGCGGATCTTTGCCAGTTAAGCGCCAGCCGGTTTTCCGCTTTGTTCAAACAGACTTTTGGACTGTTCCCTCTCCAATATATTATCAATTACCGGATCAAAAGAGCCTGCGACCTTCTCCGCCATACGGAGTATTCGGTCACTCAGATCGCCGAAATGGTTGGCTTTGAGGACTCTTTGTATTTCAGCAGAGTGTTTAAAAAGCAAATGCGGATCTGCCCGAGTCAATTCCGAAGCAAGATGAATCCGGATATGTTTAACATTCAATGGAATGCGTGAGAACCGACGCCATAGTGAATATGTCCATATAATAATCATATTGTGTATTTATAAAAACTAGCCGGAGGAATAGAATAGAAACAACATCCTAAAGGCGTTTTTTGTATGTTTCTGATGAAAATAAACAGAAAATGCCTGCTTGGAATATTGTTCCGACACCATCTTATTTTTCAGAATCATTCGTGCAGCGAGGGTATGAATATGAACACATCGATTTTTTTAGGCGCAGCGTATTATCCGGAACTATGGACAGAAAAAACGATGGAACAGGATATCAGACTGATGAGACAGATTGGGATCAATCTTGTCCGGATCGGGGAATTTTCGTGGGCAAAAATGGAGCCGGACATGGATGAATTTGATTTCACATGGCTTCACAGAATTATTGACACCCTTTCAAACAACGGAATCCACGTGCTGCTCGGGACACCGACGGCCGCACCGCCGGTCTGGCTGACAGCAAGATATCCGGAAATCCTGCATCTTGATGAAAACGATCAGCGGTCGCAGCATGGCGAGCGATGCCAGTGCTGTGTCAATACAATCCATTTCAAAGAACGGTCCGCTCTTGTCGTAGAGAAAATGGCCATGGAATTTTCCGGCGATCCGGCGATTATCGGGTGGCAATTAGACAATGCACTGGTGATACAGGGGATGGGCTGCTTCTGTGAAGCCTGTAGGCAGGCTTTCGCATTATGGCTGGAAGAGAAATATGGAACCATCGACCATTTCAACCAAAGCCTGCAAATGGGGCTCTGGAGCATGACCTATCAGCGCTTCGACCAGGTCCAGCCTCCAAAAAACCACACATGGAGCCACCCTACGGTTATTACAGAATGGCTGTCCTTCCAAGGCGCATCCAATTCGAAATTTCTTCAAATGCAGGCGTCTATTTTAAAACACCACGGCGTCACAGCGCCGATCGGTACGGACATGATGACAAACAACGTCCAGGATTACGCAGATACGACAAAAGAACTGGATGTGATTCAATTCAACCATTATACGCCCGAAAAACTGCTTCGGATGCTGCCATTCTGGTTCAGTTACATCCGAACACTGAAGCAGGTTCCGTTCTGGGTTACCGAAACAGCGCCTACCTGGCCTGGCGCGACAGTTCCACAGGGATACCGCGAAAAAGGGTATTGCAGGGCGAATACCTGGCTTGCCTACGCATCCGGAGCCCGGATCAATCTGTACTGGCTCTGGCGGTCGCATCTTGCCGGACAGGAGCTGATGCATGGATCCATTTTGTCATCCGATGGAAGGCCTACGCATGCATTCAACGAAATCGCAGCGATTTCGGAGGAACTCCGCATCGCAACCCCGATCTTGTCCAGTACAAAAGTTCAACGAAGCAAGATCGGGATCCATCTTTCCAATTTCTCCGAATTGCTGTTTAAAGGACAGCAATTGATTCCGGACCTGGTGGGAAGCGAAGCCTATATCAAACTTGTATCGCAGAGGCTGTTCACACCGCTCTTGGAATGCCAGTATCTCCCGGACATGATCGATACTTCCCTGGCGGTCGATGAATACAAGGTCATCATCACAGCATTGATTCCTAATCTCGAAAAAGAGAATTTGATAGCCAGGATGATCGAATGGGTCAAACGTGGCGGAATATGGGTTGTCGGGCCTTTGACAGAACTCCGGG
>CAZJXH010000262.1:0-4848 GCA_964549475.1 uncultured Oscillospiraceae bacterium | reverse complement strand
AAGGACTTTCGACTTTGATCCAGGCTTGCAGAGTCCGGGCTGCTTACCACCCGGTCGCTGCTCGTGCCTGGCATGGAGGATGCGCGGCCGGGCGCAGTTTGGGAGGAGCTCCCCGAACTGCCGGTTGAAACGGCTGCCCCTGCTTTTTTCAGCGCAGTGGACAATACCAGATAACTATATACATACATCCGCTCCGTGTCCACAATGCCGGAATAGGCAGCCAGCATGCTCTGCAATTGAGACTTGGGTGTACTGCCGTTGATGGATGCGATGTCTTTGCTTAATGCGGCAATGGCGGATTTCACTGTTGCGGTCTGTTCCGGCCTGAAATCATAAAGTTTCCGCATCCCCTTCATTTGCCGGAGGATCCCGGCCATTGCACAGAGGATCTGCTCGCTTGTGACACTGTTGGACGAATCCGCCGGCAGGATATGGGCGAATCCGCCGTCCGGCATCCGGTAAAGCAGGATTCCGTCCAGAAGGGTAATCCCGTTTTTAATAAAGCGGGCATCCTTTTGCGGGTCGATCCCAAGGCAGCAAAGAGCCAAGGCGACCTGGGCGCCTGTTTCCGCATTCCGCTGTCCCCAGCTTCGATAATCCCCGGTGTTCAATTGCAGGGCGGATAATCGATCCAATGCTTCGTCAACGACTTGTCTGACTGTTTTTGTAACGGAGGCCTGGTCGGTTGCCCGGAGATAGGTATATGTTTTTTCGCTGTTATAATACGGAGAGAGCGCTTGTACCGCCATCGCCGTAATGTCCGGATCGGATTGTTCTCCCGCAAGAGAAAATCCGTTCGAGTTTCTTTGCTGTTTTAAAATTTCGACAATCATCGCATCGCGTGAAGAATAACTGCCGTTTGGAATGTTGTACTGCATGGAATCCACTGCGACCAGTCCCCATATCCAGCCGGTGACTCCCTGCTTTCCAAGAGAAACCGTCAAGCCGCGGTTATATACAAAATCCGACAAGAGATTCCCCGTCCTGCTTCCATCCTCTGACTTTATCGTTGAGGGATCCCCTCCTGTGGCAAGCAGCGCAAGAATATTGCGATGGATATCGGTTGCTTTAAAGGAGGGGGATGTGCTGTTGTCGATATTGATAAAAATCCCTTTGTTCAGTGCGGCAAGGAACTTCCCGCCTTCCCCTTCGGTTCCGAGTCTTTCTACTCCGACCGCGTACCAGTCGGCACCGGATGTGCCTGCAGCATTCACAAGGCCGTCGTCAAGCAGAGACTGGCTTGCTGATATACCGCAGGAAATTTTTGCCCAAGCGATAATTTTTTGAGCGATGTCGGTGATTTTCGCTTCATCGCAATAATTCGAAGCAACCTGGGCAGCAGCAGGAAAACACATCGGCGTCGAACAGGCCATGCATAGGATCAAAAAGATTGAAATTATTTTTTTCAGCAGCGGCATGATTTTCATCCTTTCTTTCTGTGCCTTTTGTTTTTCGATTGCTTCCTGTTTTTCGATTGCTTCCTGTTTTTCGATTGCTTCCTGTTTTTTCGATTGCTTCCTGTTTTTTCGATTGCCATGAGACGCCAAGAGTGATGCCAGTCTTTTTCTCTGTCATCACTCTCTATTGTACATTATTTACAAAGAAACTTATTCTTTTGATCCATGTTTTTTTCTTTTAAAAAGAACCGCCAGGGCTGCCAAGGATAAAATCAGCCCAAGCGCCAGAAGCGCCGCAGAAGAATCTCCTGTCGGTACGTTGCCGGATCCGCCGGACGGAGTGCCGGATGAGCCGGGCGAAACAGAACCGGACGATGAACTGGACGAACTGTCGGATGTAACGGTTACGGATGCGTTTTTTGAGAGGCGGAGCACAATCGGCAGGTATTTGCCCGAAACGGCTGTTGTTCCGTACTTTTCAATTTGAACACGGTGGGATCCAGCAGTCAGCTGAGCCTGCGGAATAATGATTTCGCCATTTGCATCGGTGGTGAAGGTCGCCGCAGTGCTGCCGCAATACCATGTCACTGTCGCTCCAACGACCGGGTTGGTGGTAATGGTTGGAATATAGGCTTTATCATACGTTGTGTCCTGACTGGTGAATTTTAAAATTCCAGTGTTTACTTTTGAAGCATCCATTTCCGGGTATTGTATTCCGACGGCAAACGGATCTCCGTAATACAGCACAATGGCATCCCCGTTATGCAGAACGTAGCCATCCATGCCAACGGAAGGACTTACCGAATTAACCATGAAAAGCCATCCGTCATTCGGGCCAAATGTTGCAGCCGTTTCCCCATTGACAGCCGTAACATAGGGAGTCGGGACAGTTGCCAGTCCGGTGATCGCAATGTCGGCGGACTGATTGTCGGCATAAGCCAGTGCGGCCTGGACGCTCAGCGTCGGAGTGTCAAACGGAATTGAAAGGGTCTGATCGTAAAGATTGCCCGATATCCCCTCGATGCGGATCGAGACATTCATGGAGGAAGTGGTTCCTGCGGAAACGAAGGATGGCAGAAGAGAGGTCATCAGGACTGCGCTTAATAGCAGAGCGGCAATTCGGCGGATGGTGTTGTTTTTCATAGGTACTCCTTGTTTTTTAGTATTTCACATTGTATATTGTATTTAGTCTTGTATTTCATATATCTATTCTATGCGACCGGGGGCGCGATTGCATCACACAATGTTGTCATTTTTTGTATTATTATTGAATTCGGTAAAAAGCATAAAAAAGCGGCTGTCGATAGGTGTCAGCCGAATTTTACCCTGTAAATGCTTCTTTTATTCTCTTGTCTTTTTATCTTCCTATTCGCTTTTGTCTCTAAATATCGGACAAGTCTTCTTTTTTGATTTTCTTTTATCAGACATTCAAGCTTTCTTTTCAGTTTTCTTTTTTGTCATATTTTCCCTTTCAGCAAGGACAGGACGGAATAAGCGACCGTTTTATCGATCGGAAACAGTTGGAAGCACTCCTCTCTCATCAAAATGGAGGAATCGATTGCGGCAATTTCGCTGTTTTTCGTATAAAAAGAATTGGAAGCGGCATGCCCGATCAGTCTTCCTTTTATCGGCGCGGTCACATCCGTCTGGCTTCCGTCTTCTTTTGTAATCAGTCCGATGACGGTTCCTTCTTCCACTGCGTCACCTATTTTTCGGATCTCTTTGTATTTTCCTTCTTCCAAAGAATAGAGGATCACGGCAAATCCGCATGGAGATTGAGATTGCGCCAATGCGGCCCTCCCGCCGATCTCCGCCTGGGTTTCATCGCTCCCGGAAGAACCGGTATCTCCGGAAGAAGTTTCCGATTCGTCTGAAAGGATATGGGAAACCAGAATCTCCCGTCGAAAGAGAATCTTTCCGTATCGGGAATTGGTTTTTGTTTCGATTTTTACAAGGACATCCTCCTTGGGCTGCTGGTCTTCGCGAAGGCCAATCGTGACAGGAGCCATGGTTCGGTTCGTCTGTTTCTGATTTTTTGATGTTGTGGCGTCAATCAGAGCAAGCAAAGGATACCGGCTGAAAATAGAATCCGATTCCGGCTGGTTTTCGCCTTGTCTGTTTATTCCACCGTTTTGAGCAGGTTGTACCGGATGATTCGCTCTTTCTTTTTCGTTTTTTAGATAATTGATAATATCCATGCCTGGCTTTTCGTTGAAATTTTCGTTGAAAAGGCTCTTGACCACGCTCGTCTGATCGAACAGCTGCAATACTTCGGCGTCGGGGTCGATAATAACCGGTATGGCCTTCGCATTCCATGCTTTCTGGATCTGGATCTGGCTGGGGGAAACCAGGTACGCCTTAATCCCTTCGACCTCGGTCTCCGAAGTGAAAACAGCCTGGGCAAAGCTCATCCCCCGATAAATAGTAGAAGGCGACTGTGTTTCTGTGATCAAAACACAATACCCGAACTGGTACAGCGTGATGGCAATCGAGGTTGCAATCCTTCCTCCCCCTCGTATGACCACCACCTGGTTGATCGCCTCATGATGGGTCCGTCCGGATAAATCGCCGTCCGTCAGAGAATCCGCGTTGTTTCTGATTCCGGGGTCATTCCCGTTGCCGGTAGAATTGCCGTTTCCTTTTTCTCTCTCGGGCCGGTCCGCTTTTTTGTGGAAATCCGAATCTTTGATCATCTCTTCGGTAATATCCAGATAGATGGCATTCTTGCTGTTGGAGCGCAGGACAAACTTCCCGTTTTCACGGTCGACAATGGTGTGGATGGGTTCGATGAACTGATTGGAAAAGACCATCGGCAGTGTCAGTTTGTCATTGACCCGGGCAATCACGATCTTATTGGGATTGTTCCTCCTATGTTCACAAAGCGTCTCGAAAATTTCAGCCTGCAATATCCTCGTCTCACTTGTCGATAGGATGAAATACGCATCTGCATCCGGGTATGAACTGATTCCAAAGCGAATCACATGCCCTTCGGAAAGAAATCCAAATTCGTTGTTGAATGCCAGAAAATGTTTCTGGGTTGCCATCTCATAAATCTCATCAAAGCAAGTGATGATGATTGGAACAAGCTCCTCTTTGGAATGATGGACCCAGAGTTCCAGTTCCTTCAGGACCTTGGACATGTAAGTTTTCTCTTCCTGTTTCAGCAATGCCTTGTTTCCGATTTTCATACGGACTTTGAAATTGGTTGCAATACACAAAACCGCTATTTTCATGTTTCTATTCCTTTCCCTGAAAAAAGAAAGTGGCCGGATGGTCTTATTATAACAAACTGTTCTTTGTTTGTGTCAACAAGAGTGAAACAAATCAATGACTTTTTGCGTCAATTATTCTTTTATTCTGATTTTTTACCAGTGCAATATGGGGACGGTTCTTGTATTGCATTTTATTTTGTTTATGCAACACAAGAACCGTCCCCATATTGCAAAAGAAC
>CAZJXH010000261.1:0-4859 GCA_964549475.1 uncultured Oscillospiraceae bacterium | reverse complement strand
CTCTGGGTTAAAAATTTCGGCGATATGGAGTGGGATAAGAGCTACTGGTCAAACGCAAGTGAAAATCTTAAGAAGCTCGCGGATATGGGGTTTAAAATATTGCAGGCGCAGCATCCCTTTATCGAAAAAAACTGTTTAAAATATGAAGAGTTTAAAAAGATGGGATTTCTAAATGAGATGCCTGAGTTAGACGTCCCATATTACAAGAAAAGACCAACTTTTGATCATACCAATCCTGCTGCGAGAGAAGAATGGTGGAAACTATCTAAATGTTATCTTGATGAAGGAATCAAAGGATTCTGGACCGATATGGGAGAAGTTCAGGTTGACCCTAAGGGCACTACAAGTTACGCAGGGCCCCGTGAAAAGGTACACAATCTATATTCTATAATGTGGAATAAAGGGCTATATGAGGGGAGCCGCAGAAATTCCGATGAAAGAGTGTTCTCGCTTGCGCGCACAACCTATGCGGGCATTGAAAAGTACGGCTCTGTGATGTGGTCTGGCGATGTTGACTCCACATGGCAGGTGTTCAAGGATCAGGTCGTGATCGGTCAGGGTGTTTGTCTTTCCGGTCAGCAGTACTGGTGTACCGATGTTGGTGGTTTCTTTACCGGTGAGTTGCGCTCAGGCGTAAAATATGGCAACAATTATCAGGGTGCTCATGGTGAGGGGCTGACACCGGAGCTATACATTCGGTGGTTTGAATTTGGAACTTTTTGCCCACTGTTCCGAACACATGGAACAAGGCCCGGGAATGAGGCGTGGTCATTTGGCGAATCGACAGAAAAAATCATCAAAAAATATATTGACCTGCGTTACAGGCTTATTCCCTATATATACAGCTGTGCGGCTGAAGTGACGAGAAGTGGCAAACCAATTATGAGAGCGATGTGTGTTGATTACGGGGAAGATGAAAAAGCACTTAAATTCAACCATCAATATTTGTTTGGTCCAAGTATTCTTGTTGCTCCTGTGGTGGATAAGGGAAAGAGAACCCAGATAATATATCTGCCGAAGGGCAATTGGTATAACCTGCACACTGGAAAAAAATTAAGTGGAAACCAGGAAATCGTCGTAGATGCACCACTTGATATTATTCCATTGTTTGTAAGAGAAGGTTCTATTCTACCCTACGGACCAGTAATGAATTATGTCGATGAGAAACCACCAGAGAATCTCGACCTTCACGTTTATACGGGCAGTGACGGGAGCTTTGATTTGTATGATGACGACGGCAAAACATACGGATATGAGCGTGGAAACTGTTGCAATACCGTTTTTGAGTATTTTGATAAAGAACATCATTTAATAATTCATAACGCTAAGGGTCAATATGACGGCATGCCAAAAAGCCGTAGCTATACGGTCTATCTTCACAATGTGCAACGTCCAAGCACAGTGACATTATGCGGTTCAGAATATAGTGATTGGATCTTTGACGATATTAATGAGATTCTTAAGATAAGCTTTAGCGATGTGCCTGTAGACAAAAAAATTGAAGTTGCCTTCACGCAAACAGACGAAACCGTGGCTGTCAATGCATGCGGCACATATGCGGTGAGTCTAGATGCGGACTGCGACATTGAGCCGAGCGGAGAGTTAACAATTCATTCTAGCTTAAAGAACAGGTTAGATATTCCAGCAATCAGGGCAAAAGTTAGTCTTGACCTTCCGGAAGGGTGGTTTGTACAGTGTTGTCCGAGTGAATACGATTCGGTGTTCACTGACAGCCTATCCTTTGAATTTTACGCGTTGCCATTAGCCGACGCATTGTCTGTACTTCACACCGCTATAGTCACAGCCGATATTTTTTATCAGGATGGGCACACGGAAAAACTGAGTAAATCCATTACATGGGGCAGCGGTTACAATGCAAGATGGCTCATAATCGGCAGTTTTGAGATGAAGAAGGATGATACCATTGACACTATATATCCGGTGGAGAATGAGACAGACTGCAACTATTATGAACACGACGAAAAAAAATATTATTGGAAGCGACTCACTCATAATGAGTTTAACAGTTTTGGTTATGTTGACTTCAGGGAAAACGGGCTTAACAGTGTAGGAGATTCTTTTATTGGAGGGAGTTACAGCGGTGTTTCCTATGCAAAATGCCGTGTCTTTTCGCCAATCGAACAAAAGGGATATGTCTCTTTTTCATCGGAAAAGGGCATAAAGATTTGGTTCGACGGCAAAGAAATTGTACAGTCAAGTGATATCGTGTTGGAAAAAACTGTAGAAAAGCCGATTGTTCTTGAAAATGGTTGGAATGATTTGCTGATAAAATCGACAATGCAAACTGCAAAGCCGTTCAGTGGACGTGAATATGGTTTCAACTTCAGAATTGTTGATGAAAGTGGCAATCCCATACGTAATTTGCTCTATAAGGCATAAAGGCGGTCGTTTAGCCTATAAGTTACACAATCTTCCTTTCATATTCATGCAAGTTGTTTGAATTATATATTTGAATTTAATATACCAATTAAATTATATCATAGCTTTTTATGAATACATGTTTAATTTTAACATGTCCTAAATGTTAGCAATCTGTTATCAAATCATCAAAATAACATAAAACAGGCACTCCCAGTTACTCGCTGAAAGTGCCTGTTTTGGCGGAGAACAAATTCTCCGCCTCCCTCAACTTGCAATAAAAAAGCCGTACAAGCGATGCGGCTTTTTTTGCGGAGAATTAGGGATTCGAACCCTAGGAGCGATTGCTCGCTCACATGATTTCCAGGCCGGCCCAAAGGACTAAACGACCTTGTTTTTCCTATTAAGCTCTTATGAATTTATTTTACAACCCCAATGAAATAAAGCATTTCAAGGTATTTCGCTATAAATCTTTATTTTCTGCTATTTTGTTGCATGGGGGAGTCTGATAACAATTTTACAACACGATTTCAATTATTTTATTTTGTACTTTGTGCTTGGCCCTGATCCAATTTTAATGATCTTTTCTTTATTTAATAATTTATTAATCATATCAACAGTCTGTGTCTTCCCCGAGCCCAATAAATTTTCAACTTCGGCTCTACTCATTTCATTTACAATTGACAAATAATTAATAATTTTTTCTTCTTCCGAAATATTTTCTAAATAATTGATAACCGGCAAAACAATCTTTATCCTCGATTCATCGATAATAAAATTTGGTTTTAGCACATTCCCAATATAAGCATCTTGAATTCTTCTAATTCCTGTGCCGAATAGTTCAATAATGCCTAATCGGTAAAACACACCAGCCAAAACCGGATTCCGCGGGACCGAAACCAAGTCGTTTAAGTAGTTTTCCTTCGTTATCCCTCCTGGCAATCCACCCGGCGAATCGATCTCGATTCTATTTGCATACATTGAAATTTGGATGCTTCCACTAGCAAGATAGTCTCTATGAACGATTGCATTTGCAACGGCTTCCCGAAAAGCTTCGTCCGGTATTTTGATTTTATTAACTCTTTCTAGTCCTTCTACCACTTGATAAGGTTTATAGTACAATTGAAACATGTTGATCGTCTCTTGATATTGTTTCAACACAGAACATTTCTCATATCGATTTCGATCAAGGAATATGGAAATTGAACTTCCAAACCTAACAATATCAATAGAAGAATATGGCATTTCATTTTGATCTGATAGCAATTCGGCTGCAATATTGAATTTGCCATCCTTATAAAGTCCCAGAGAGATCAAAACATTCCTATCAGCATGCGTGATGTTCAGCTTCAAATTTAAGGCTCTTTCCAATTCATCAAATTTCAAATTCTGGCTATTGCTTTCAGATGCATCATAGGTCAAATTTCTTTTTTTAAGCAATAAATCAAATAACTCGTTTTCATTGACTTTAATTGTTGATGTATCCATTCTGCGATAAGCTTCTCCCTTATATAAATAAGGGACATTCCTGCCTTTTTTTACATTTATTTCGATAACTGTTTTCTTATCAAAAATAATTTCTTTCATTTCATAATCAGGTCGAGGCAGAACATTGTCATTAATAGCGTTTTCAAGAGACAATTTAGTTGCTTGTCCATCATCCACACCAATAATGGATCCGTCATCAGCGATCCCGATCAGAATTTTACCATCACTATAATTTGCAAAAGCGCTGATGGTTTTAAACAGTGTGTTTGAAATCTTTTCCTTGAATTCCAAGTTGCTATTTTCATTAATGGAATATTTCATTATAAGTACCTCCCAACGAGATAATTATATACCAGAAATGAACGATAATCAACGATATTTATTAATATCGGCCGGTTTTTCAAACGATTATATTAATTTTTGCGCTTATCGTCCGGTTTTTCGAACGATGAGGTAGACGCGCCGTCCCTTGTAGTGGAAAAGTTCAGGCCGATTGTAAAAAAGGCTTTGACTCACACAATTATTGACATTGTTTTAAAGTATATAGTTGAATTAATTAATTGTAGTATAAAAAAATGAATGACCAAAATCTTTCGACATTAGTCATTCATTTTTGGCGGAGAACAAATTCTCCGCCTCCCTCAACTTGCAATAAAAAAGCCGCACAAGCGGTGCGGCTTTTTTGGCGGAGAATTAGGAATTCGAACCCTAGGAGCGATTGCTCGCACACATGATTTCCAGACAATGGAAAGGGTTTTATGGCCTTGTTTTTCCTATTAATCTCTTATGAATTTATTCTGTAAACCCAATGGAATAAAACGTTTCAAGGTATTTCTTTATAAATGGGTACTTCTTGTTATTTTTTCCATGGGAAAGTTTGATAACAATTTTACAACAATATTTCAAATATTTCACTTGAAATATTGTTGTCTCCATAGTCAGATTGAAAGCAGTTTAACTCCTTCGAATAAATAAGCAAAAGCCTCCATATC
>CAZJXH010000260.1:0-4886 GCA_964549475.1 uncultured Oscillospiraceae bacterium | reverse complement strand
TTTCGATGGTTGCTGTTGTTAGCGAAATATCCACCACATGGGCACGAAAAATATCGACAATTTCCAGAACACCGGTACGATTGGAGGAATCTGTCCTTACTTTAATAAAAACCAGTTGTCTGGAAAAATGGGCCGAATCCTCCAGATGCTTCACCATGAGAACGTCTGGAAGCTTATGAAGCTGTTTTGTGATTTGATCGACCAGATAATCATCCCCAAGGACAACAATGGTAATCCTTGAAATCTCTGGATTCTGGGTTGTGCCGACAGCCAGACTCTCAATGTTGAACCCTCTTCTTGCGAATAGTCCCGCTACCCGGGACAATACACCGGCTCTATTCTCCACTAAGACGGATAATGTATGCTGCATCATGAACTCCTTTCTTATTGTGAAATTAATTCGACAAGTAAACAATGCAAATGAACTGCAATGAAAATTTCATAGTAATTATTTATAAATTATCACGAACAGGAACCAATATCAAGGTATTTACCCGATAATGTCGTAAAACAGCAATAAAAATTCTCGATATTGCTCAGATCGTGCTTTTCTCCCCGGAGAACAAGCCGCAGCAGGAAACGCGCGAAATGCTCCGATAAAAAGAGAAGGATTCCGCATGAAATCAGAAAGATGAAAAGAAGCTGTTTCTAAATCGATAAAAACAGCTTCTTGCTTCTTGAAAGAGAAAACCAATCTGGCGGTCAAAAAGCGCGTTAGAAATAAAAAACTGAGTCAGACTCAGTTATCCATCAACAACAAAATTTTCGAACTCCATCTGGAATATTGCATGGATCCTCGCTCAGGATAATGGTAACATTAACATTGTTGGCATCGGCGAAAGGCTCAAGCAAGGCAAGAAAGTCTGAAAACTGCTCATTATCATCGGCATCCGTCACTTTGCGGATGCTATCGATATAAATATCGGTCAGATCATAATCCTTGGCGCAGATTCCGGCAAGAAAACTTAAAAATTCACGGTAACCCTTGGTTGGATAATCACTAATATCAATCAACCGAATCTGAGGTTTGATCTGAGTCTCCAGTCGTCTGCCTCTGACAACACAAACAACATCCTTTGTCGCATCTCCGGCTTGAAGATTCATGTCATCAACCAATCGAGCAGTCTTTCCGGCTCCTTTGATGCCTACTATCACTTTTATCATGAATCAATATCCCCCTTTGTAATAAAATCCGTAATAATATAGCAATATCATTACATTTCTATTTTACCTTACTTAACGCATAAAATGAATAGGGAAAAAAATAAATTTCAAATTTAGTCTGCCAAAAAAAACATCAAAACCTTGTGTATAATTCCTATTGACTAAAGCCGGAATTTTCTTTAATGTGCCATTATGCTTGGATTGATAGAATTTTTCTGCTTTTTACGATA
The DNA here is from genome assembly GCA_964549475.1 of uncultured Oscillospiraceae bacterium. Taxonomy (GTDB): domain Bacteria; phylum Bacillota; class Clostridia; order Saccharofermentanales; family UBA5734; genus JBBQKF01. Next base: position 3,492 of record CAZJXH010000260.1, on the reverse strand, counting down.
TAATACTGAAGTTGAAAGAACACAGAAAGACAAGAAGTGGCATCCATCATACCGGCAATGTCCCCTTTTTGAATAGACAACGGGGAGACTTTATGAATATTGAACAGACAAAATACTATATCCAGAAATACCAGCTGTCCTTGTCAAAATCCCTTGGGCAGAATTTTTTAATCAATGAAGAAAAATTAGCGAAAATCATTTCATGTTCCGACTTGACCGAAGAGGACCTGGTCATTGAAATCGGCCCGGGAATCGGCACCCTGTCGCTTGAAATGGTGGAAAAGTGCGGGAGACTCCTCCTTGTGGAAATTGATTCGCAGCTCATTCCTGTTTTGGAAGAAATATTTGAAGGCAATCATAATGTTGAAATCATCCATCATGATGCGCTTGATCTTGATTTCAACGAAATATGCAATGAAAAAATGAAACAATACCCCGAACTGAAAAGAATAAAGATCATTGCGAACCTGCCTTATTATATAACAACTCCGATTATCACTAAACTTCTTTTATCATTGCCACATTGCGAGCGGATGGTATTTACAATTCAAAAAGAAGCCGCCGATCGGATCATCAGCGTGACAAGAAAAAAGGAATATGGAATTCTGTCGGTCCTGTCCCAATTCTATTCCAATCCGGAAATTATCGATCTGATTCTGCCCACCTGCTTTTTACCACAGCCAACGGTTGTCTCTTGTATTATTTTAATGAAACGCCGGGTTCCTTTTCCGACTGATCGGGATTCCCTGCGCTTTTTTCTAAAAATCGTACAGGCTTCCTTCAATCAACGACGGAAGACCCTGCTGAATTCCCTTGGCGGCTCGGGAATGGTTCCCGGTGGGAAACCCGTTCTGGAGGAAATACTGAAATCCGAGGGGATCTCGGTTCAATGTAGAGCGGAAGAGCTTGACTATCTGCAATTTTTGGAAATAACAGAAAAAATCATTCTATGCAGCGACAATCAATCGAAATAAAACAATCAATTGAAATAAAAAAGAGTAAAAAGCAATGATGTAGAATGATCAAGCGCATTTTGCAAAAGTTTGTATGCAAAATAATCTTGACGGAAAACGGAAGAATTCATCTGATTAAGCATTTTAAATAAAATGAATAAAAAGATATAAAAAATTTCATAATAATAAGACATATAGTCAGTATGTGAAAAAATAGTCCTACAAAATGAAATATGCATATAGAAATATTTCATATAATCTGATATGATGATTCAAAATCCGCAAAACAGGGAAGAAGAACCGTCAAGGATCCGTGATTGTCAATTCTCCGAAAAACCTGTTTCTACGAAATTTAAAGAAAATTTCACTCTACTGTAATGTTTGAAAAACCGGTAAAAAATATTTGGAAATTGAGTAAAATTTGTTTTCAAATTTTGAATTTTGTGATAAAATACATAATGGCGGAAATTAGTAATTAGATATTTTGAAACGATAAAATAGTCCGCTTGAAAAAGTGAAAAAATATTTTGACATAGAAGTAAGAAAGGTAGGTACCCACATGCTCTGTACAAACAAAAAACTCAATAAATGGGTTGATGAAATGGCCGCTCTGACCAAACCGGATCAAATCGTATGGATTGACGGTTCAGAGGAGGAGATGATCCGTTTACAAAATCTATCCGTTTCCTCTGGAGAAATGCAAAAATTAAATGAAGAGACTCTTCCGGGATGTTTTTACCACAGAACAGCAAAAAACGATGTTGCCCGTGTAGAACATAGAACCTTTATTTGCGCACCAACCAAAGACGAAGCAGGCCCGACAAACAACTGGATGGATCCGGCAGAAGCATACGCGATGCTGAGAGGCTTGTTCGATGGATCGATGAAAGGCCGTACAATGTATGTGATTCCTTTCTCCATGGGCCCGGTCGGTTCTCCGCTATCAAAAATCGGTGTAGAATTGACAGACAGCACCTATGTTGTTTTAAACATGAGAATCATGACTCGCATGGGGGACGCGGTTCTAAAACAGCTCGGCGACAACGGAGATTTTGTCCGCTGCCTGCACAGCAAGGCGGATATTGACGAAGAGAAGCGCTATATCATGCATTTTCCGCAGGATAATACCATCTGGTCTATTAATTCCGGTTATGGCGGGAATGTATTGCTTGGGAAGAAATGCTTTGCGCTGCGCATCGCTTCCTATCAGGCAAAACAAGAAGGCTGGATGGCGGAACATATGCTGATTCTCGGGATTGAAGACCCACAGGGCGAGACCCACTATGTCACAGGCGCATTTCCCTCCGCATGCGGCAAAACCAATCTTGCCATGCTGATTCCGCCTGCCTATGCTAAAGGATACAAAGTTTTTACTGTTGGAGATGATATCGCCTGGATGCGTCCCGGTAAGGATGGAAGATTGTACGCAATCAACCCGGAAGCCGGATTCTTCGGCGTTGCTCCCGGTACCAGCATGGAATCCAACCCCAATGCATTGATTTCCTGTCAGGCAAATACGATTTTCACCAATGTTGCAATAACAGATGACAAGAAGGTCTGGTGGGAAGGCATGGGCGTTCCGGCTCCTGCCCACGCCATGGATTGGCTTGGAAGAGACTGGACGCCGGATATGGTCGATGCGGATGGCAAGAAGGTCAAAGCGGCCCATCCCAACAGCCGCTTTACAGCACCGGCGAAACAATGCCCCTGTATCTCGCCCGAATGGGAGAAAACAGCCGGCGTGCCCATTTCAGCCATGTTGTTCGGCGGTTGCCGTGCAAAAACAGCACCGCTTGTCTATCAATCTTTTGACTGGAACCATGGAGTGTTTGTCGGTTCGACAATGGCGTCCGAAACGACTGCCGCCGCAGCAGGAAAAGTGGGTGTGGTCCGCCGCGACCCTATGGCGATGCTGCCTTTTATCGGATACAATGTTGGCGATTATTTCCAGCATTGGGTTGATATGGGCAAGAAAATCTCCAATCAACCGAAGATTTTCAACGTCAACTGGTTCAGAACCGATGAAAACGGGAAATTCCTGTGGCCTGGATACGGCGATAATTTCCGCATATTAAAATGGATTGTCGATCGTTGCCAAGGCAAGGTGGATGCGGTCAAGACACCGATCGGTTACATTCCAAAAGCGGAAGACATCGATCTGGAAGGACTGGATGGCTTTACATCCGCTGATGTCGCCAATCTTCTGACCATCGACAAAAATGTATGGAAAGAAGAAATCGCCGGGATGGAAGAGCATTATGCCAAATTCGACCGTTTGCCGCAGGAAATGAAGGATCAGCTCCAGGCATTGAAAGACCGGTTTGGATTTTAAATCACGGGAACCAATGATTTGACAGAATAATAGAAATCACCCGATAAATAATCTGTTTATCGGGTGATTTTTTTACTTTTTTATAAATGCTTTAAAAAAAGAAGCAGTTTTGCATTCCGGCATGAATGGGAAAGTCGATTTTTAAATTATAGACTCAACTTTCCCACCTACGGTGGGAGCCTGAACCTTGAAAAATACATATAGAAA
>CAZJXH010000259.1:0-4930 GCA_964549475.1 uncultured Oscillospiraceae bacterium | reverse complement strand
GTGCGTCATTGGGCAAAAAAGAATTTCGCCCTTTATTCGGATGAACGGTATTTATCCAACACGGTCACCTGCATCACAAATACAAAGGGATTCTCTTTCTCTGAATTGAACAAAAGACTGGGAGATCGTGGGTATTCTATTTCCAACGGATACGGTGAATTGAAAGAAAAGACATTCCGAATTGCACATATGGCGGATACTTCAATAAAAGAAATAAAAGAATTGCTTTCTACAATTGACGAACTCCTGCTTGAAATGGTAGAATAATGAAATATTTGAATTGTATACAATCAAAAACGAGAAGTTATTGAAAAGGGAAGAGGGCAATGCCATGAGAATTATGATTTCTGAGAAAATAGCCGCCGAGTCTGTTCAATATTTAAGAGACCAGGGATTCGACGTAGAGGAGAAGCTAGGGTTCTCCCAGTCGGAAATAGAAGAAATGATGGAGCCATATGACGGACTTATCGTCAGAAGCGTCACCCAGGTCAATGAATCCTTGCTTTCAAAAGCTCCGAATCTGAAAGTGGTGGGCCGGGCAGGAAACGGAATTGACAATATTCAAGTGGACGCCTGCACGAAAAAAGGCATTATTGCGGTCAACACCCCCGAGGCCAATATCATGGCTGCGGGAGAACTGGCGGTCGGACTGGCATTCGCAGCATTCCGGAATATTTCCCAGGCGGACCGCAGAGCCCGTCAGGATGACTTCCGCAGAGGGAGCATGATCGGCAACGAGCTCGAAGGAAAAGTTGCAGGAATCATCGGCCTTGGAAGAATCGGAAGCATTGTCGCGCGGAAATTGACCGGAATCGGGATGACGGTTGTTGCTTATGATCCCTATATATCCGACGAAAAATTCCAGAAACTGGGCGTGAAAAAATGCCAGGTTCTGGACGATCTGCTTAAAATCGCTGATTTGATCACTTTCCATACCCCCAAAAACAAAGAAACCTATAATATGCTGGATTCAGCGGAGCTTGCCAGATGCAAGAAAGGCGTCCGCATTGTCAATGCCGCCCGCGGCGGTCTGGTAAACGAAAAAGCGCTGTTCGAGGCACTGACATCCGGACAGGTAGCGGCAGCGGGCATCGATGTCTTTGACAAGGAGCCAAGCTATGATAAGAAGCCAGGTGAACAGAATTTCGAGAACCCATTGCTGACATTGCCTAATTGCGTGATCACCCCGCATCTTGGCGCATCCACGCATGAGGCAAACCGGAATGTCGGGACCGCGGTCACGGAACTGGTTGCCAAGGCCCTCAAAGGCGAACTGGTCGCAGCGATCAATATGCCGGCCATCAGCGGACGGCTGAGTGAAATGGCTCCTTATATCGAATTGGCGGAGAAGCTAGGGTCCATCTACTATCAGACCGAGAAACAGCGTGTGAACAAGATCGAGCTCGTTTTCCGAGGAGATCTGGCGTCGAAGGAAACCGGACTCATCACCCTTTCCGCCTTGAAGGGCTTTTTATCCCCGATCTCGCATGAACGCATCAGCTTTGTCAATGTCATGCAAAATGTCAAGGACATGGGAATCGAAGTCGTCGAAAGCAAGACAAGCCAACTCGAGAAGTACACCAATATGATTACGGTTGTTTTTCATACAGACGAAAAAACACTGCCTGTCTCCGGAACGGTTTTCGGGAAAGACAGCATTCGCCTGGTCGATTTTTTTGGCTATCATATGGACTTTGAGCCGGCGGAAAATGTCATTGCGATGCAAAACACCGATGTGCCCGGAATCATCGGAAAGGTCGGCAATGTTCTTGGAGAGCGCGATATCAACATCACATCGATGAACTGGAGCAGCAAGAAGGACAAGCAAAGAGCGGTTTCATTCGTCAGTGTCGAAAAGGACATCGATCAGGAAACCGTTGATGCATTAAAGAAAGTAGAAGGGGTGCTGCGCGTAACCATTCTTCATTTTTAGACAAAAAGAGCGTCCCGGACCGGAATTCACTGTCGCAGGGATCAAGGAGCAGACGCTCGTTATGCTGGTTATGTATAATAACCAGCATAAGATCAGCCTGCCTCGTCCTCGTTGAGAAACCGGAACTGGGATGTATAAAGATTGTAATACTGTCCCTGATATTGGATCAGTTCCTCATGAGTGCCGGATTCGACAATGCCCCCGTCTTCTACCACCATGATCCGATCTGCATTTCGGATCGTTGACAGGCTGTGGACGATCAAAAAAGATGTTCTGCCGTTCAGCGGCTTTGTGATGCCCTGCTGCACCAGCCGCTCGGTATGAGTGTCGATGCTGGCAGTCGCCTCATCCAGAATAAGAATGCGGGGGTCCGCCAGCAGGGTTCTTGCAAAGGCGATCAGCTGACGCTGTCCGGCCGAAAGACGCGTTCCTCTCTCATTTACATCCGTATCATAGCCTTGTTCGAATTTCATAATGAAATCGTGGGCGGATACCGCTTTCGCCGCTGCGATGATTTCTTCATCGGTTGCGTCCAGCTTGCCATATCGTATGTTTTCCTTTATCGAAGCCGAAAACAGGAAGGTATCCTGAGGCATCAGGCCAATCTGTCCTCTCAGCGTTTCCAGGGTCACATGATTCAGGTCATGCCCGTCAATGAGTACGGCTCCCTTGGTCACTTCGTAGAACCTGCTGATCAAGTTGACAATCGTTGTTTTACAGGCGCCTGTCGATCCTACCAGAGCGATCGTCTGTCCGGCTTTTACTTCAAAGCTGACCTCCTTCAGAACCAGCTGGTCTTCATCATATCCAAAAGTCACCTTTTCAAAGGTCACATCCCCCCTTATGCCTGGCATTGGCTTTGAGTCCGGTCTGTCCTTGATATCAGGGTCTATGTCGAGTATCTCAAAAATCCTTTCTGCGCCGGACATGTTGGTGACAAGCTGATTGTAATAGTTGCTGATGTTCATGATCGGATGCCAGAACATCGAAACATAACTTGTAAACGCCACCAGAAGTCCGGGGGTAATGGCATCGGATGCAATGAGGCTGGCGCCGAACCAGAATACCAGGATGTTGCCTACTCCCCAGGACATATCCACAATCGGCCAAAAAAAGTCATTCATCCGGACCGCTTTGGTAAAAGCAGTCCTTTGTTCTTTTAAAAGCTTCGAAAAAGTACCGGAGGTATCCTTTTCGGCGGCAAAGCTCTGTACGACCCGTATTCCTGAAAAATCCTCGTGGGTGAATGCGTTCACGTTCGAATTCTTTTTCCGGAATATCTGCCATCTTTTTCGCGAGACCGTCATCACACAAAACATGACAACCATCATGATCGGAAGAGTCGCAAGGGCGATCAGGCCCAGTCTGTAGTTCATGATCATCATGATAGCGGCAACCGATACTATTTTGACAAATTCAGGCAGCAGAGTGGTAACCGAGTTGGTGAAAAGGTCGCTCAGCGAGTTGACATCTCCAATGATACGGGCCAGGATCTTACCGATCGGCCTGGTATCAAAAAAGGAGAATGACAGCTTCTGTATGTGTGTATATAGCTGCTGGCGGATCGTCAGAAGAATACTGTTGGTTACCTTGCCCATGATAATGATCCTGAACCGGGAGCATATCATGCCTGCGCCATTCAGCAGGATCATCACACCACCCAGTATCAGCAGGTTTTTGCTATCTCCGGCTTTGATATATTTATCAATTCCCACTTTTAAAAAGTATGGGTTGAGAAGTTCAACAAAGATGACGACCGCCATCAATGTCAAGGTCTTTAATACAGCTCCGCCATAAGGCTTCAGATAAGACAGCAGCCTTTTAAAAATTGTTATATTCAGACTTTCTTTTAATATTTCATCTTCCTTGAAAGTATTGATCGGCAATTAAACCACCTCTTTCTCTGATTCATCCACATAATCGCGGTACTGCTCGCAATAGATGCCATAGTACCGCCCGCGAAGCTGGAGAAGCTCATGATGAGTTCCTCTTTCAACAATTCTGCCATTTTCAAAATATAAGATCTCATCCGAATTTTTAACCGCAGACACTCTGTGGGCGATGATGAAACGGGTGATTCCCTTCCTGTGCTCCATGGCCTTCTGAATATTATATTCCGTTTCCATGTCAAGTGCGGAGGTGGAATCATCCATGACAAGCACCTTCGATTTTCTTACCAGTGCCCTTGCGATGGAAACCCTTTGCTTCTGACCTCCCGAAAGCCCTATTCCACGCTCTCCAATCACGGTGTCGTAGCCCTCCGGCATCTGTGAGACAAATTCGTCCACCTGTGCATCCCGGGAGGCCGCCTTGAATTCTTCCTCTGATACATCATCGGCACCGAACTTGATATTTTCCGCAATCGTGGCTGAAAACAAAAAGACATCCTGCATGACCATGGAGACATTTTGCCTTAATAGGGAAAGATCCATATCTTTCACATCGATTCCGTCGAAGATCACATGCCCCGCCGAACAGTCATAGTATCTGCCGATAAGGTTCACTAAAGAGCTTTTTCCGGCACCTGTCATCCCCATTATCGCGACCGTACTGCCGGGCTTGGCATCGATATTGACTCCCTTGAGTACGGTATTGCCGTCAAATTCGAAGTCAACATCCTGGAGCACGACATGTCCCTGCACCGTTTCGGGCTTCTGAGGATTCTCCCCGTTCTTTATAGCGGGCTCCTCCTTGAAAATCAGATCGATTTTCTTGATGGAAGCCAGACATTGTTCCAGTACGTTTGTAAGCCATCCCATCATCCGCATCGGCCATATCAGCATAAAAACATAATTGCTGAACGCTACCAGCGTGCCAAGCGACATTTCTCCGCCGATGACGAAGTACCCTCCAAAACTGATTACCATGACCAATACCACATTCGACAGGAATTCAATGAGCGGATTGTATTTGGCCATGATTTTAGCCTGCTCGAAATTGATTTTATAATTCTCCTGATTCTGGGTCAGGAATTTCTGGATTTCAAACCGTTCTCTT
>CAZJXH010000258.1:0-5018 GCA_964549475.1 uncultured Oscillospiraceae bacterium | reverse complement strand
CTCGATTTCAGATGAAATGAACAGCACCCCTGTTCCTTCGACCGCAAGGTCGTTAATAATGCTGTAGATCTCCTGTTTCGATCCGACATCAATGCCTCGGGTTGGTTCATCCATTATAAATATGGATGGTTTTGACATGAGCCATTTTCCAATGACCACTTTTTGTTGATTTCCCCCGCTAAGGCTTTTCGGGGCCGTCTTATTCGTCGCGCCCGATTTTACATGCAATTTTTTTATCACTTCACCAATATCTCTGTTTATACTCAATTTATCAATAATTTTAAGAAAAGTTTTTGAATACCTGGGCAAAGAGATCAATCGAACATTTTCGTCGATCGAAGAGCCCATCAGCAAGCCTTCTTCCCGCCTGTTTTCGGTCACAAAGGACATATTGCTGTTAATGCAGTTTATCGGCGAGCTTTTTTTGACTGCCGTGTCTTTAATAAATATCCGGCCCTTTTCGAACTCATCCATTCCAAACAGGATTCGCGCCAATTCGGTCCTGCCGGAACCCATCAGTCCAAATACCCCCAATACCTCCCCTTTATAGAGAGTAAAATTAATGTCCTTTACTATCCCGGATTGCGATATTCCTTTGACTTCCAGAGAAATATCCTTTTGAGGCACGGTATGACGTTTGGGATACAATTGCTTGATATCTCTTCCTACCATCGAAGAGATCATCCGGTTTACCGTGAATTCATCTTTCTTGCCGTTGTCCGTAACCTCTCCATCGCGGAGGACAATAATCTCATCCGCCAAATCCATAACATCATTCAAAATATGCGAAATGTAAATAATAGACCGTCCTTCGGCACGAAGATTCCGTATGAGTTCAAACAGTTTCGTGGTTTCTCTTGCAGTCAAGGATGTGGTAGGTTCATCAAAAATAATTATTTTAGGGTCGGAGCTTAATGCTTTTGCTATTTCAACCAGCTGTTTTTCTCCAGGACAGAGTTTTTCGATCAAAGTGTCAGGGGTTATTTGTAAATCGATCGACTGAAGCAGATTTTTCGCTTTTTCTCTCAGCAGTTTTCGCTTAATCAAAGGAATCCCCGCCGTTTTCGGAAAATTATCAATGAAAATATTCTCTTCTATGCTTAAATTGGCAAATAGGTTTAGCTCCTGATGGATGAAAGTCACTCCGGCGCGTGTAGCATCTGCAGGTCTCTTCGGCGTATAATCCATCCCGTTTATTTTCATTGATCCGCCATCCGGTAGAAATACTCCGCCAATAATATTCATGAGTGTTGACTTTCCCGCACCATTTTCACCAACAAGCCCGATGATTTGGCCTCTGGTTAATTCAAAGCTGACCGATTTCAAAGCGGGAACTCCGAAAAAGCACTTCTCAATATTTTTTAATTCCAAGATGAAATCGGACATGCTAAACACCCGCCTTTTCTATTTGGGATTCTCTCTGCAAAATCCTTGTACGGGTTACATCAAGCAATGCTGCAATCAGTATGACCGCGCCTTTTACAATATTGATGGTAAAATAAGACAAATTGAACAGGTTCAGTACATTGGTCAGCAGCATAAAGAACAATACGCCAAAAAGCGTCCACACGACCTTGCCTTTTCCCCCGAACATGCTTGTGCCGCCGATAATGGTCGCACCTACAATATCCATCAGAATATTATTCCCAAGCGTCGGTCCGCCCATCTGTAACCGGCTTGAGTAAATAACGGAGCCGACAGCGGCGCAGAATCCGCTGAAAGCATAGGCGAAAATAATGACCTTATCTGTAGGAACCCCGGAAATCACGGATGTTTTCAAATTCGTTCCGACTGAATACAGCCAGCTTCCAAGAACCGTCTTACTTAAAATAATATGCGAAATGATTCCTAAAACGAGTGCGATTATTAACGCATAAGAAAATATCCATATCTTCCCGTTGCCAATTTTATTAAAGGAATCCGGCAAACTGATAATATTATTTGATTGAGTCAGAAAAATCGCCAGAGCCGCAAAAAACATCTGAGTAACAAGTGTAACCATAAAGGGAGGCATTTTTAATTTTGCAATGGATAACCCGTTTATTAATCCAATGAACGAGCCAACGGCAAGCATTGAAATGATTGCTACAGGGACAGCCAGGGCATTTCCAGATAAAGCGCCGCCTTTTTCAGAAATAAACCATCCCCACATCGGCGACTGGGAAAGAACGTCCGGATTCATTGACGTTGACATGATCAAACTGCCGATGATGCTTGTCACACTGATTACAGCTGTTTGAGACAAGTCGATTCCTGCAATGATAAACACAAATGTCTGTCCAATCGCAATAATAAATAGAGGCCATACGAAATCGATAATATTGCCCAGATTTTCAGCTCTTGCAATATTGGGAATGATAGGCAATAGCAGAATGAAGCTCACAATACATATATAAAGTACAAAGTACTCGGAAAGAAGAAGATGTCGCAACGATTTTTTAATGATATTGTCTTTTGTTTTAGAGTTTTTATTTCCCTCTTTTTTAAATTTCAATTTATTCCCAATGTTTATCACAAATACTCGCCCCCATATATCCGTCATGTAAATCATTCTTCCGTTGAATTTCAGTTGAAAGCCAGTTGAATCTCAAACGAAATCCAATCGTTTATTGAAGGGAGGGAGGTCTCCCTCCCTCCAGTAGAACAACGATCTAGTTAATTTCACCTTTTGATTTACGCAATATATTTCCCCACATTAGCATTCTTTTTTCTGTCATATTATCCTGTGTTAAAATTACACCGGCGGTTGGCATCCAGTTATCGGGAGTTTTATTGCCGCTTTCGATTGCTTTAAGCAATTCATCCATAATGGACTTTGCTTGTCCATACAAGTCATGGCCGCCTGTTGCATCAACGTATTTATTGTCCATAAGCTTGGCTGCTCCGGCATCGCCGTCAATTCCGCCCATAATCACGTGTTTCGCATCCCCGATTGGTTTCCATTTTCCCAAGGGTTCCAAAACCGCCTGTATTTGAGGATACATGAAATCCGAAGAGGTGAAAAGAAAATCTATATCCGGATTTGCCTGCATTGCACTCTTCAAGTTGGCCAAAGCAGTATTAGCATCCCATTTCGTTGGTACTTCAATTACTTTATTAAAAACATCCGGGTTTTCTTCAATAACTTTCAGAAAGCCATTTCTCCGGTTCACCGCATTCGGATCGCCCAAATCTCCAACCATAATGCATGGCGTTACTTTTCTTCCCAGTTTTTTAGCCTGCTGCATCATATAGGTGACTGTATTATAGGACATGGATAATTCATCGGACAATACTACAAGATATTTACTATTGTGGTTTGTCGGAGGCCTATTGCAGATACCGACCGGAATCCCTGCGTCATTGCATACTTTCCCGATTGTGACAGCGCTGTCGCCATCCTGTGGGATAATCAATATTCCGTCCACTTTTTGAGCAATAACATCTTTAACCTGTTCAAGCTGTTTATTTGCATCCGTATTTGCATTGCGTTCAATTACTTCTACCCCTTTAGCCTTAAGAGTTTCTACAATAGCTGTATGGGTAGCTACCCAGAATTCTGTTGCTAAGTCCTGATAACAAAAGGCAATTGTAATTTTTTTAGTACTCTGTGATGTGGTTGAAAGATTCGAATTGCTTGTCGCTGTAGATACTGTACTGCCAGGTCCACAACTGGCGAGTAACGATAGAATCATCACAACAGAAATACCGATTGCTAAAAATCTTTTCACTTTAAAGTTTCCTCCTTGTAGTTCATTTGATTACTCGTTGATGGTAAAAATTTCCTCATTTTTCACTATCCTCCTTGTAGCCATTTGGATCACTCTTTTGATATCTATTTCTTACCTAGGTTAAATTTATATTATCACTGAACTTTGTTTTTGTAAATACATATTTTCATAATTATTTTATTATTATGAAGTTTTATTTTTGTATTTTTATGTTTTATTTTTTATTTATAGTATTTTAACTATATTTAATGATTTATTTTAGGTATTTTAAACAATTATTTATATTTGTCATATTTCAGTTTTCTATTTTGTTTATGAAATATGAAGCTATTTATACATATCTTTGCAAATTTAATCCGTTGAAATGCAACATAGGTGCAAAATAGGGACGGTTCTTATATTTCATTTTGCTCCGTGAAATATAAGAACCGTCCCTAGATTGCACCTATTTCTACCTATTTTTTATCGCAGCCGAATCTACGCTTTCTCTTCTCCGTTCACAATGAGGATTTCCCCGTCTTTCACGGTGACTCTGGCGACATCTCCGGTTTTGATCACGCCTTCGAGCATGGCCTCGGACAATTTGTCCTCCACCATGGACTGGATGACGCGGCGGAGCGGCCTTGCGCCATAGCTCGGGCTGTATCCTTTCTCCGCAAGCAGAAGCTTTGCGGGAGCCGTGACATCCAGAGTCAATCCTGTTTCAGTGATTCTTTTCGCCAGGGACCCCAGCATCAGTTCAACAATTTTTTTCATTGCGTCAAGATTCAGCATATGGAAGAAAATAATCTCATCGATACGATTCACGAATTCGGGATTGAACGTTTTTTTCAATTCTTCTAAGACCAAGGTCTTGGCTTCTTCGTAATTTTTCCCGCCATAAAGTCCGTCATCCGGCTTTGCCGCAGCATCGCCTGTCGAACAGTCTCCTGATTTCGGCAGATCAAATCCGATCCGTCTTCCCTGGGATGAGGTCAGCATTCTGGCTCCAAGGTTGGAGGTCATGATGATGATGGTATTGCGAAAATCAATGGTTCTGCCCTGTCCGTCGGTCAGGCGTCCGTCTTCAAGGATTTGAAGGAGCGCGTTGAATACATCGGGATGGGCTTTCTCAATCTCGTCGAACAGGACTACGGAATAGGGTTTGCGGCGGACTTTCTCCGTCAGCTGGCCGCCTTCATCATATCCGACATATCCCGGTGGAGATCCGATCAGCTTGCTGACATCGAACTTTTCCATATATTCGGACATATCAAGGCGGACAAGAGCATTTTCCGAACCGAACATCACATCCGCCAGAGCTTTCGC
>CAZJXH010000257.1:0-5136 GCA_964549475.1 uncultured Oscillospiraceae bacterium | reverse complement strand
AAACGCTTCATCAAGACTGGCAAGAAGCGTTGGGGCATTTCTTTAGGAAGTGATTAAAATGCACCTCCCGTGCAAATTATTTTTTTTGGAGGATATTATGAAAGACGAAACCAAATGCATCCATTCAGGATACAGTCCAAAGAACACCGAGCCGAAAGCCCTCCCGATTTATCAAAGCACCACCTATGTCTTTGATTCGACGGAAGCGGTCGGAGAAGTCTTTGACGAACCGACAAAAGCATTGATTTATTCCCGCTTTGCAAATCCTACGGTTATGGCGGTCGAAAAGAAAATTGCAGATCTTGAAGGCGGAGTTGGTGCGATGTGCACAACGTCCGGCCAGGCTGCGACACTTTTATCGATTTTAAATATTTGTAAGTCTGGCGACAGCTTTATCAGTACGACGCAGATCTATGGCGGTACGCTGAATCTTTTTGCGGTTACATTGAAAAATCTTGGAATCGAATGTATTTTTGTTGATTGCAATGCGGACGAACCAGCAGTAAGTGCGATGATTCAAGCAAATACGAAGGCGATTTTCGGGGAAACCATCGCAAACCCGGCCTTAAGTGTATTCGATATTGAGAAGTTTGCCGCAATTGCTCATGCGCATGGGATTCCACTGATCGTAGATAATACGTTTGCCACACCGATATTATGCAAACCGTTTCAATTCGGGGCGGATATTGTGATCCATTCCACCTCGAAATATATGGATGGACATGCTGTGCAGGTTGGAGGGGTAATTGTTGACAGTGGCAATTTTGACTGGACCAATGGCAAATTTCCCGGCTTTACAGAACCGGACGAATCCTATCATGGAATAACCTATGTAAAGAATTACGGGGCGGCAGCATACATCGTAAAAGCAAGAATGCAGTTAATGCGTGATTATGGGGTCTATCCTTCTGCCAATTCGGCTTTTTTACTGAACATGGGACTCGAAACCCTTGCTATCCGGATGGAACGATATTGCCGGAATGCCTTAACGGTTGCAAAATACTTTGAAGCTTCCGATAAAATTGAAACCGTATTTTACCCCGGTTTGGAAAATGACAAGTACTTTTCCCTTGCTCAAAAATACCTCAAAGGGGCAAGCGGAGTTATTTCAATTATCATCAAAGGCGGAAAGAAAAATGCTATCAAATTCATGGATAGCCTGAAACTTGCATCGATAGAAGTGCATGTCGCAGATATCCGCACCTGCGTTTTGCATCCGGCCAGCGCTACACACCGCCAGCTGTCCGATGAACAGTTGGTGGCCGCAGGGATCAATCCCGGGATGATCCGTTTTTCAGTGGGCCTTGAGAATGTTGAGGATATTATCGAAGATATCGAACAAAGTCTGGCTGCAATAGACGGCATATAGGCCGTCTATTGGCCTTGCTTCTCCTAATTGCGCTGCTTGCGTTCAAACCTGGGGCATCTTTCTAGAGGAACATCAATTTCCACTATCGCAGGGCCCTTAATATGCATGGAGTCTTCCCCGACCCATTCCCCTTCGGGAAAGGCGACCATTCTTTTGCAATTGCCTTTTTGAAGACTGGGTGCAACAATAATCTTATCTCCAATCATAAACTGATCCGTTATGGATTCCAGGTTTTGTCCCGGAAAGACATAATCCATATACCGTATGATCGGTTCTCCAGTTTTCTGGGAATTGTGGGCAAGCTTTATCATTTCAGAAGATATTTCAACATGCAGCCAAGCCATTTCTTTGCAAATGGCAAAATGTTCATCGTCCAGCACTCTCCATGGGGCAGCGGAAAACTGCATCATTGGCATTAATGCTGTACATTGTGCATACCTGACAAACAATTCATCATCGAGAGAAACGGCATTTTTAAGGAAGTCCTGATATTCACCGCCACCGATCATATCTGCACAGGTATAGGGATAACCAATAATCCCCTGTGCCAAACTATCAGGAATCAAAGCCGCAAGCCCTGCCTCTCCCTCCCATTTATGGAGCTTGTCGCACAATCGTTGAACAATGGGTAATCCCGCGCATTTAAAACAAGCACGGTATTCATTGAATCTATAATTTGATCCTAAAATCGCCCAAAGTTCAGATTGTCCGTTTGCATCTGTTTTAGAAAATAATTGATCATTGTCTTTGTAAAAACATGCATCCCCCGCATCAAACTTAAAACCATCAATATCATAACAATCCATCAGTCTGTCAAGTTGTTCTTTAAACCATGATATGGCAGCAGGATTTGTAAAATCCAAAACGGCACTATATCCGTCCCACCATTCTCTCAAGGCGATTTTACCATGATTGTCTTTGATAAAAAAGTTTTCGTTACGCAACTTGCGGAACAATGCAGTATCTGGCGTCACAAATGGACACACCCAAAGCATCACGCTAAATCCCATGTCATGTAGCTGCTGTACCATTTTTCGAGGATTTGAAAAACGTCCTGTATGAAATTCCCAATTTCCGTAATACTCCTGCCAACCACAATCAATCATAATAAGCCCGACCGGCAGGTTGTTTTTGATAATGTTTCTTGCATATTCCATAATACCGTCTTGATTTTGATCATATTGGAATTCAATCCAGGTATTGTACTGCGGACTTTTGAAAAACACATCGTCCGGAGCCCTGCCGTCGGGTGGGAAATGCTTTTTAGAAGCCTCTAGAAATGCTCCGCGCAGCGTACAGAATCCTTCATATAATTTTACCGGTGCTTTTGTGCATTCAATGGCAATCACACCTTTGCTTACTTTGAGGCTGAATCCGCGATCACACCATATATATCTTCCTTTGCTGCTCAATAATAAAGGAGCAGCTTGATTCATCGTGTCATTTGGATCAATATTCCTGTCATACTCCGATAAATTGCTTATAGGCATCTTTAACCCGTCATAAACGCAGCATCCCCACCAAAATTCATTATCCAGCATTTCCACTTGTAAAAAATCATTCTCCATATGCATATAGCCCTCCTAATTCTCCGATCACATCCACTATATCCAATTGAAAAGGATTTAGTTATAGGATTAAAGCCTTTTCATGCCGCCTTTTACAATTCTCTTATAATTTTTTATTTCAGACAAATCGGATCAGTACAACACATATGAGATTCGCAGATAGAATAATACAATAATTTACTCTTATTACCATATTTGACTCTATATCAATTGTTCTATAAACGATACGATTAATATAGCGAATGGGAAAAACAATTATTATTTCAACAAATTTTTAAAGGAATATGTGTATGATCAAAAAAACGTTTTTATCAGAATTGAAATCAAGAAAAATACTTTTTTTAATGCTGTTGCCTGCTTTCTTATACTTTCTCGTTTTCTCCTATCTGCCTATGTCAGGGATTGTCATCGCATTTAAGTCGCTGCGGTACGACACAGGCATTTTCGGAAGTCCATGGGTAGGATTCAAGAATTTCAGTTTCTTTTTCAAATCCGGTCAAGCCCTCATGGTTACAGTAAACACTCTGCTATACAATTCAGCCTTTATCATTACGGGAATGATCATACAGATTTTTGTCGCCATCATGTTTTCTGAGTTGATCGGGAAGAAATTGAAAAAAGCGCTTCATTCTATGCTCTTCCTTCCATATTTCATTTCCTGGGTGGTAGTCGGTGTATTTATCTATAATATGTTTAATTTCGAGTTTGGCTTTATAAATACTTTTTTAAAAACAATCCATGCACAACCGATCGATTTTTATAGCAATGTCGGCTTATGGAAATACATCATCGTATTTTTCAATAATTGGAAGTACACTGGATATTTTTCCATTGTTTACGTTGCAGCGATTCAAGGGATTGACACAAGCCTGTATGATTCGGCAAGTATAGACGGCGCCAATATAGTGCAAAGAATCCGGTTCATCACGCTTCCCATGCTGGTTCCCACAATCACAGTCATGCTTTTGCTAAGCATAGGAAATATATTCCGAGGCAATTTCGATCTCTTTTTTCAAATTGTCGGATTTAACGGCATTTTATACAATGCCACGGATGTGATCGATACCTTTGTATTTCGTTCTCTTATCCGGACAAATGAGGTTGGAATGGCTGCTGCTGCAGGATTATACCAATCTGTACTGTGTTTCATCATTGTAATGATCTCGAACTTTGCAGTGAAAAAATTTAATAATGATAATGGCTTGTTTTAAGGGGGTAGAAGATGAAAGTTAAGAATAATATGGATCGGTTTATATTCAATATAATTGGCTATCTGGTTTTTTTTATCCTTGCTGTTGCTTCCCTATTGCCTATCCTATTAATTGTTGCGGGTTCTTTTACCGAAGAATCCGCAATCTATCTCAATGGGTACAGTCTTATTCCTGCGAAGCTGTCGCTCGACGCGTACAGATTGACTTTTAAAGCGCCGGAACTGATTTTCAATGCATTTTCTGTATCTGTATTTGTAACGGCAGCGGGGACTGTTTTTGGACTTTTTCTAACCTCCATGACGGCTTATGTACTCCAACGAAAAGATTTTAAATTTCGAAATATTTTCTCGTTTTATTTCTATTTTACTACTCTTTTCTCGGGAGGACTGGTTCCCTGGTACATTATGATGATCAATTATTTCCATATGAAAAACAACTTTTTAGCGCTGATCCTGCCACCAATGATCAATGTGTTTAATTTACTGATCATGAAAAGCTTTTTCGCATCCATTCCCATTGAAATAACAGAAGCAGCCATTATTGACGGGGCAAATGATTTTAATATTTTCACCATGGTTATTCTTCCGATATCCAAGCCCGTCATGGCTACAATCGGCATGTATCTTGCGTTAACTTATTGGAACGACTGGTATAATGCAATGCTTTTTATAAGCAATAGCAAAATGGTATCTTTGCAGTACTATCTTTACAACATCATCAACAAAATGGAATCGTTGAATACCATGGCCGCTGCTACTGGAATTCCGGTACCGGATATGCCCAAAGAATCTTTTAAACTGGCTGTCACGGTAATTACTGTTTTACCGATCACAGTAGTTTTCCCGTTTGTTCAGAAATATTTTGTCAGTGGAATGACCATCGGAGCAGTAAAAGGGTAAAACGTTCAAAGAATTACTCATTTATTTAAGTTTTTAGATAATTGCAATGATTCAGGCACGGAAAGCGAGGTGTTATTTCGACCGATTCC
>CAZJXH010000256.1:0-5252 GCA_964549475.1 uncultured Oscillospiraceae bacterium | reverse complement strand
ACCCTCTCCCTTCTTCCCTTGTTTATTTGTGTGCTTTTCACCATCCTGTTTTTTGTCGAAAAGCTGCAGAACCTGACAGCAGTCGAGAACTCGATCAAGTCCCTGGTCCAGACCTTGTCCCGCAAGCTTCCTGTTTTCAACGATTATAATGGACTGGCTCTGTTGATCAATCAATTTCTGGATTATGACCGCAATATGACAAAATCCGTGGATCGTTTTTCTGAACAGATCGATCATTTTGTCATAGACGGATTGATAAATGCAGTAACGGAAAGCATCGAAAAAACTCTTTTGGAATCGGTAGCCCCTTCCATCGAGCGGGCTACCAACGCAGTTGTCACCTTAAGCAATGATGTGATCGAGAAGGAGAATGCCGGGATGAAAGATCTGGCCGTTAAATTTTCCGCATCGTTGACGGATGAACTGTCCTATCAGCTGGAGCCTCTGATCAAGCAGATCTGTGAAGTGGCCAATACGCTTTCCAATTCAAAAGATTATCTGGATATCGCTTCTAAATCACTTGACGCCTATAAGCAGAACGCCATCGAGCTCCAGTCCCTCACATCAAAAACCTTGATTGATTATGAAGAATCAAAAGCAATGTTTTCCGAGGACATTCACGCCATTGCCGGTTCTTTCCAACAGTTCAATCAGTCCGCCAGCGAATACAACGAGAAAGTCACGACGAATCAGCAGCAATTCGAATTCGCCGCCATTACGCTCAAGGAAAGTATGGAAGAGGGTTACAAGTCTTTACGCCTTTTATTGGACGGTATTTTTATCGAAGCGCGAAACGCAGAAACACAGGCTCTTGAATCACAAAAAATGAACGAGAACTATCTTGACAGCATGAAAACCCAGATTGACACGTTCACCCGAGAGTTCTCCACGCACAACAAGGAATTGTTCACCGGTCTTTTCGCTTCAAATGAAGAGTTGTTCACTGGCCTTTCCTCTTCCAACAAAGAATTGTTCGCAGGACTCTCCTCCACCATTTCCGATTTCATCAATCATCAATCCGCACAAATTGCGGATCAGCAGGGGAAAGTGGAAACACAATCCATCGAGATGATGCAATCCATGGAAAAAGCGGCAAAAGACATCATGTCCAGCTCCTCTCAGATCAAACAGGCTTTTGACGAACTGGAAGCGGCAAGAATCCGGGAAGAAGAAAACGCCAGGAATAAAAAGACCGGATTATTCGGACGAAAAGGATAAAACAAATAAAAATATCAAGGAGGACAAACGTGAATATTTGGCACGATATCTCAGACTCAAAAATCACTGCGGAAAACTTCACTGCAGTAATCGAAATATCAAAGGGAGGGAAACAAAAGTACGAGCTTGACAAGGCGACTGGCCTGCTTCGGCTGGACCGGATCCTCTATACCTCAACGCACTACCCCGCCAACTATGGATTCATCCCCAGAACCCTTGCCGGAGACGGAGACCCGCTGGATGTGCTCGTTCTTTGCACCGAGCCTCTTCAGCCCATGACTCTGGTGGATTGCTATCCGGTCGGGATGATTACCATGATCGACACGGACGAGACCGATGAGAAAATCATCGCCATTCCATTCCAGGACCCTCAGATGAATATTTACAAGGACATCTGCGACATTCCCCCGCATATCCTGGATGAGATGAATCATTTTTTTAGTGTCTATAAACAATTGGAGCATCACGACACGAGCCTGCAGGAAGTGTTAGGGAAAGAAGGCGCCATGGAGGCCATTCGCATTTCACTGACCGAGTATAAAAAACATTTCCGTCTTTAGGAAACCTGGAATATGGGGACGGTTCTTGTGTTGCATAAACAAAATAAAATGCAACGCAAGAACCGTCCCCATATTGCATTCCGTCCATGTTCCTGTCATTCTTCTGCTATTTCTTGTGTTTTTCTCTTGACAAAAACACAAGAGGGATGATAGTATCTCTGATGGAGATGGAAGAGTATCGAAGTGGTTGTAACGGCCCTGACTCGAAATCAGGTTGTCACGCAAGTGACACGAGGGTTCGAATCCCTCCTCTTCCGCCAAAATTGTCCGGAAAGCCTTTTAAATCAAGGTTCTCCGGGCTTTTTTTATTATAAATATAATGTACTCTAGAATAGACAACAGCGGTTTTGAAAACCCTTCATTTCGGACAAGTGGGGACGGCAGGTTGTGTAAGCACTTAAAGTTCAAAAGACAAAAGTATCCTCCCTTGTTCAAGAAAAACCTCGCAAGACAAGGCATATAGAGTTGCAAATGAAGGCGCATATATAATGTTTAATAATAATAATATATAATACAATATATAATATGTAACTGGCATTTACAGCTTCATACAACGCAGTAAATCATAAATCAATCTTTCAAGGGACGTTTGCGGAATTTTTACACAACCTGACGGTTCTTTTGTTTCCGGCTTCGTCTTTTCGCCTCAATAACGGTATAATAAAGTAAATGCGTAATAAACAACGAATCCATTGTGAATCAGTTCAGGAGGCGTGAATGGAAAAAGAGAAGGAAAAGTCCGTCGTGATTGTGGTCGGTGGAGGCCCGGCAGGGCTCATGGCAGCCAGCACAGCCGCTGCTTGCGGCGCGAGGGCGATCTTGTTCGAGAAAAATTCCCATTGCGGCAAGAAGCTCTTATTAACAGGGTCCGGCAAATGCAATATCACCAATCAAGCGCCCCTTGACCTCTTTCTTGAGCAGTATGCAGAAAACAGGAAATTCCTTTATCCCGCTTTTAAAAGTCTTTTTCACGATGAACTGGAGCACTTTTTCAATCGTCATCATGTTTTCTTTGTGACAGAAGAGAATGGCAAGGTTTTTCCATCCACAAAGACTTCTGGCACTGTCTTGTCCGCCCTTCTTGAGGGTTGTGCCGAAAACAAAGTGGAGATACATCTTGAAGAGCCTGTGATATCCATCGAACCGATTCAGCCATCTACGACAGAGGCAGGCCATGGCAGGCTAAATTCCGACAAGCTGGTCGATGACGGGCAGAATCACAGCAGTTCCGTCGATAGCCGGAACTGGAAAGTTATCACAGCCAAATGTACCTATGAAGCGCAAAGTGTCATTCTTGCTACAGGCGGATTGTCTTATCCAAAAACAGGTTCGACCGGAAATGGATATCAATTGGCAAAAGCCTGTTCCCATACCATCGTTTCCACAAGGCCCGCTCTCGTCCCTGTGGAGGTAGTCGATCCCTGGTGCACAGCATTAAGCGGCATCAGCATGCGAGGGGTAGCAGTCGGTTTGTACGAAGAATCGCATGACCACATTTCCCGTAAAATCGCAGAGCAGCGCGGGGACCTGCTTTTCACTCATTTCGGACTGTCCGGTCCGCCTGTTCTGTTTTTGTCCAGATGGCTTCCGGATCATTTTGAAGAACAATTTTCGCTGCGCACCTTTATTATGACGGTGGATCTTCTGCCGATGCGGTCGACGGATGAAATCGAAAAGTCCCTTCTGCAAGCATTCGCAGCCGCTCCCGCACGACAGCTCAAAACCATCCTGAGCAAGGACTATGGTATCCCTCTCGCAGCAGCTTCGGCACTTGTCTCTCACCTTGGGTTCAAGGAAGAGATCACCGGGCAGGAAATCACCCGAGAGAAAAGGAAATGCCTCCTGTCTGCATTAAAGTCCCTGCGTTTTCCTCTGTCAAAAACCCGGGGCTACCAGGAGGCGATGGTCACAGCCGGCGGAATCTCGACAAAAGAAATTCGCCCGCAAACCATGGAATCAAAACTTGTTTCCAATCTGTTCTTTGCGGGCGAATTGATTGATATCGACGGATTTACAGGCGGCTATAATCTTCAAGCGGCTTTTTCCACCGGTTATCTGGCAGGCAGAAACGCTTCTCAGTAGTTTGTGGCCTGCAGTTCAAAATACCCCTGTGGATGGTCGCATACCGGGCATTTGATCGGAGCGGACTTTCCTATATGAAAGTGTCCGCAATTCGCACATTTCCATACCTGCAGATCGCATCTTTCAAATACTATCCCATCATTGATGTTGGCCAGAAGTTTCTCATAGCGGGCATCATGTTCTTTTTCGATCTTGGCGACCATCTCAAACAGAAAAGCGATTTTATCGAATCCTTCCTCCTTGGCATCCTTTGCAAATCCGGGATACATTTCCGTCCATTCATAATGCTCTCCCGCAGCCGCGTCCATAAGGTTGGCTGAGGTTTCTCCAATGCCGTCATGAAGCAATTTAAACCAGATTTTGGCATGCTCTTTCTCATTATTCGCAGTTTCTTCAAAAATCGCGGAAATCTGATTCAAGCCTTCCTTCTTAGCAGCACTGGAAAAATACGTATACTTGTTTCTTGCTTGGGACTCTCCTGCAAAAGCCGCTGCCAGATTCGCTTCGGTTTTCGTACCTTTTAATTCTTTCATGCTTTTTCTCTCCTTTGATTTTATTTTTTATTCAATATTGAAAACATCATCCGATGTGTTTTCCTTTTTTTTATCACAGTTCTTACAGATTCCTTTGAATAAAATTATATATTCCTCAATAGTAAAATCTTTCATCACGGGTTGATCCATGTCAATCCGCGGCGGATGATCCATCTCCAAGTCAATACATTTTCCGCAGATGCTGCATATGGCATGGTAATGTACATACGTGGAACGGTCATATTTATCTGCCGCGCCAGGAATATCGAGTTTTTGAATCAGTCCTTCTTCGACCATGCTCCCAAGGTTCCGATATACTGTTGCCTTGCTTATTCCCGGAAAAGATAAAATGATTTGCTTGTATACTTCTTCCGCAGTAGGGTGATTCACCGACTGATTCACGGTATTCAATATAATTTGTTTTTGAATTGTTTTGCGCTTGTTCATTTTCTTTCCTTATTGATATTTATTACTATATAATATTATATACTATTTAATGCATCTGTCAATCTTCTTTCAAACATTTCTTATATCCTTTCCTTTTTTATCTTTTCATTCTTTATATTTTTTTCGTTTTCTATAATCTATTTTCTATCTTATTCTTTCTATCTTTCATCCTTCTCCTCTTTCATCCTTCTCCTCTTTCATCCTTCTCCTCTTTCAACATTTTTATCTTCTATTATTCCTTTTCTATTTTTTCTTTCTCCTTTTTTATTCAGCCTTTTGTTTCCATTTTTTCGCTTTTTCGAAAAAGTGAAAAGCAATGATGATGATTTTTTCCTGTCTTTTTATGTTTATTGATAATTAGGGGCTGCCGAGCAACCCCGGGTTTATGCAGTATACTCTGACAATGGTTGGC